>JAVEVM010000139.1:0-7123 GCA_034005055.1 Desulforhabdus sp.
TGACCGGCTGTATAGTACGCAATCGAAGCTCCGATAACGCCGCCTCCTATCACTAAAACATCGCATTTTCTGTGCTGCATGAGTCAGCTTATCTCCCTGATAAAAAGGTCTGAAGCTGGCAGGCAGTCCCGCTGCCGACCAATTATCTACGAGTGTGGATCTATTCTATCTCTCCTGCCCACCTCTGCACATCATGGCACTAGAACTAGTGCAGATTGTATGTTACTAAAGATTTCGCTTCAACGATCACGAGCCAAAGCCGAATCAGCTTGCCGCGGCGACCCTGAGTAACACCTTCCCCGCATCTTCGATTGTTCTGCTTGACGAGGGCAGCCGCCTGGAGCCACAAAAGCCTGTTCTTTGCGAAAAGATTGCTTAAGCCGAGGGGGTCTGCAAGCCAATGATCATCGGAATCCCAAAAGAAATCAAGCCGGAAGAGAAAAATACAATTGACGATACAGGGCGGAAAGAAACATGGAAAAACTACTAGAAAAACGGATAAAGCTCGCGCACTTGCCCACCCCTATACAATTTTTGCCACGCATTTCCGAATCCCTGGGAGTCGAGCTCTTTATAAAGCGCGACGACCTTACGGAAAGCGTCGCCTCCGGAAACAAAATCCGCAAGCTCGAATACCTTATAAATGATGCTCAAAAGAAAGGCGCGGACGCCCTTATAACCTGTGGTGGGGTTCAATCGAACCATTGCCGTGCGGTGGCCTACTCGGCGGCTAGATTGGGTATGCCATGTTTGCTTCTGTTACGCGGCGAGAAACCCGATTTGCTGCAGGGCAATCTTCTTGTTAATTATTTGCTTGGTGCCGAATGCCGTTTTTTCTCTGCTGAAGCATTTCGCCGATTGGCCGGCCTGGAGCAGGAGGCTCGAGCAGATTTACAGCGGCAGAGCAAATCACCCTACGTGATTCCCATGGGGGGGTCGAATGGCATTGGATCACTCGGCTACGTACGGATGATGAAAGAGATAGCGGAAGCCGAGTTTAGCGCAGATCACATTTATTGCGCTCTCGGCTCCGGCGGAACGCTGGCTGGAATTCTGGCTGGCAAGCAGCATTTCAACCTCGCCTGCAAGGTTCACGGCATTGCAGTCTGTGATGATGCCGTCCATTTCATTAAGGAAACGATGCGCATTCGGCAGGAGCTCCTTGACTGGTTTGGAATCGAGTTGGATCTCGAACATCTTGCCGATCAGATTGATGACAACTATATCGGAACAGGATATGCTCTCAACACGCAGAATGAATGGCGGGAGTTGATCAGGATTGCTCGCATGGAAGGATTGGTCTTGGATCCAGTTTACACTCTGAAGGCATTCCTTGGAATGATGGACCACTGCCATAAGGGAATAATCGGCAGAGGCGAGCGGGTGCTTTTTGTTCACACGGGAGGCCACTATGGCCTCTTCCCGAAACGAGATGAATTGATTCCATTGATGTGAGGGCAAGCTCGGTTCTTCTTGTTATGAGCGAGGTTGAAAACACCATTGAGGACAACCCATGCCGCAAGCACCATTGATTGTTTCCTTCGAAAAAGCCGACCCCAGTCAAATCGACAAACTTGGGGCTAAAGGCGCCAAGCTGGCAGAGGATTTCCAGCACACTAGAGAACTATTTCCAGGCATGGATGAAGCCATCGCCGTTCCGGACGGATTCATCCTCTCGACCGACGTTTGGCGATCGTACCGTAACGAGGGAAACGGACTCACAAACGATTTGTACCAAGCAATCAACGCCGAGCTTACAGAGCTCGGCAACAGGACCGACCGGCATTTTGGCGACACCAGCGGTAAGATGCCGCTCATTGTCGCTGTCCGAGGCGGCGCTCCCATTTCCCTGCCGGGAGCCATCAGCACGATTTTGAATGTAGGGCTCAATGATGAAGTCGTTGCTGCTCTCATTAAAGCGGGTGAAGATGAGAGCTTCGTACTGACTACCTACCTCACCGGTATTCGCATGTTTGGCGAGGTTGTGCTCGGAATTCAATATGATCATTTCTTTGAAATTCTGCGCCGCTTTAAAGTAGGCGTGGAAGGCAGCATGACGGTCCCGCTGCTAATCGACCTGATAGCCGCTTTCAAGAACCTGCTCAGAGAGACCGGCGACCCGCGATTCCCGGCAGCGTATGAAGATCTCTCGTTGCAGCTTTGTTATGCCATCGAGGCTGTTCTGGATTCGTGGATGTCGCCTACTGCTGTGGAAGCCCGGCACAGTCGGCAATCTGAGGAGGGCGGTATTTCCGATGATATGGGAACGGCCGTAACCATTCAGAGCATGGTCTTTGGCAACAGGGATGAAGAGAATTGTTTGAGTGGGGTTCTGTTCACCCGGAATCAGAGGACGGGCGCCGACTTTCCGGTGATCGAGTGGGCACCCAAAGTTCAATGCGATAAGATCGTTTCAGGAAAACTGCGCAAACAACTGCGCGACACATTGGATCTGAAAGACGATTTTCCCGATATTTACGACAGCTTACTAATGGTCCGAGAAGCTTTTGAAAATCTTGCTAGACGCCCCTTGGACATTGAATTCACCGTGGAAAACCGAAAGCTCTACATTCTCCAACGAAGACCGCTGCGCATGACCTTTCATGCCACTGTGCGCTCCATGTGGGACTTCGTGGATGAAGGTAAAACCATCGTCCAAAAAGCCTCCATGATCATCAACAAGGCGCTTGAGCAAAAGGAAAAAGTGATTCGGGACGGCTTTCACGATTATCGGGTTCTGGCACGTGGAGAGCCCATCACCGACAGTGCGGACTGCGGCATTTTGGCCTTCGGCACGGAGGAGGCGCTGCAGTTGGCAAGGCAAGGCGAGCAAGTCATCCTGTTTCGCCGTCGCCCTTATGGTGAAACTGATGTGGCCGTGAACCATCCCCGCGTGCGGGGCATTGTGCGCTACGACGGCAATACCACCGGCCATGAGGCAGTTTCCGCGGTTGCCTACAGCAAGCCATACCTTATCAAACTGGTGGACCCGGAAGGAAAATCGCTGATTGTTTCCCGAAATGGCGAACTGACGGTCAATCCAGATTGCCTCCTGTTTCACTACCTCGGCAAACAAGTGTTTGTCGACTGCGAGCGAGGCATTCTGGGCTACACGGAAGCAACCGATTTTCTGGAAGATAGAAAAAGCAGAAAAAAGCTCTATGTCGACTGGGAATTTGTCAGAGAGCAATTTGAGGAAGAGCATTACCAGGAGCTCGATTACGAAAAACTGCTGGAAATCCACTATGAATGGGAGAAGGAGCTGTCACATTTCCAATGGCTGGAAAAGCGACTACGAGCAGAACCCACTTCGATTCCGCAGGAAGAGCTTCTTGCAGTATTTGAAAATTACCTGTCTTATCTCTCACCCCGGGACCGCCACCGGACGCTACTATTGAAGGATATCTGTGTGGATGACTTCGACATGGGTCCGCCACTGGTCTATCGAGGAGAGAATCTAGGCAAGGAAGTGCTGAAGATCTTGAGGGCACTCATGCTCTGTACCACCTGGTGCACTCATTGGGTGCACGAAATCATGGTCACCCAGGCGCGCAAGCGAGGCGACACGGAAAACGATGTGATTCGCGATATCTTCCTGAAGAATCGGACTATGAGCCTGGTCCATGGGTTTGAAGAAGAGGGCTTTCATTTGATGAGGGTCCCTGATTATTACTATCTCATCCTCGCCAGCAATTTCGAATACGGCCAAGACCTGGACAAAGTCGATGTGGGTCCCGACATTCTTAACTACTCAGAAAAAGAGAACCTGGCCAAAGAATTCATCAATTATCTTGAAGGGGTCAGCCCGGAAATGCACGGAAGAGTTCGGGTTATTCAGGGAGAGCCGCCGTTGGGAGCAGGGCATGCCCGCATAATCAGCATCGGTCTATCCATCCCCAATGGAAGCTTCGATCTGGTCTGCCGCTACCTCAGATCATTTCTCGATCTGAGGCATCGGACCAGGTCGGTGGGAGCAGAGTCCATGATACCCATAGATGAATTCATCGAGCTTTATCAGCTCGACCCTTTCTTCGCCCCCTATCCCGACTTTCGAATCATTCAGCGCTCTGGAATCTCGCAGACGAGCTCAGATTATTTCCTGACCTTCGGGGAATGTTCCTTTGGAGAATTCGACGGACAGGTGTACGGTAAAGAAGACTATGATAAGCTGATGACGGAAGTGAGGCGCTTTCAGGAGTATTTGAAAGAAACGGCCAAAAACCTCACCATTCGACCATGGCAGTTTGAGGTAGACCCCTACAGGAGGCATTCGGTTATCGCTGCCGTGGGCATCCGCTTCGAGAAGAGCAAATTGAGAGGCGTAATGGCAAGTCTTAAAGATTTGCTGGCAAAAACCGGTTAGATTATCAAAATGCGCTCTGTCGTTTCTCTCAGGGATCGATGCCGGGATCGATTATTTTAATCTCAAAGAGACTCGGCCAAAATTTGCCGGTTACGAAGATTCGATCTTGCAGTGGATCGTAAGCTATCCCGTTCAAGACACCGACATTGCTACCAGCATGAAACCCCTTGCGTAATCCCGCAAGATCCAACCAGCCCAGGACTTCTCCCGTTTCAGGAGAAATCCTTGCAATGAGATCCGTGTGCCAGACATTAGCGTATATTTTTCCTTTGATGTATTCTAATTCGTTTATGTGTTTGACAGGGTTACCATGATCCGTCACTTCAATCCGCCTGACTTCTTGAAAATTATTAGGATCCCAGAAACGAATGATTGCAGACCCGTCACTCACGATAAGGAATTCTCCATTTTCCGTGAGCCCCCAGCCTTCACCCGGATAGCTGAAGGTGCGAAGCCTTTCCAGGCTCTCGGCGGCGTAGACCAAACCGGTCTGCGACCGCCAGGTGAGCTGCACAAAAGTGTCCTTCCACTTAACCAGGCCTTCGCCAAATAGGTGGTCGGGCACGGATTGAATGCAAATGATTTCCCCGGTCTCAAGCTCAACTTTGCGTATAGAAGATCGACCGTAGAGCCCTGTGCTCTCGTACAGAAAACCGTTATCAAAAAAGAGACCTTGAGTGAACGCCTCCGGGTCGTGAGGATATGTCTTTACGACTTTATACGCGGAGACGGGAGCGCAAAGTGACTGCAATACTGCGAACTTGGAGGCACCCCGCTGATCGGCGGCCTGCGTACTGCTCAAAGGGATGGTTGCGGCCAACTGCCAACGGGTGCAGAAAAAGCCCGCAAAGAGCGAAACAGAGCTTACAAAAAGCCAAAAGAGAACCCAAAATCTCATTAGCGTCTGCAAAATTTTACACTACTCCCGCTTAGGACATCCCCATTTCAAGCAGGCGTTATTCTGCCCACGCTGAAATAGCGAAATCCCAGCTCTTCCATTGCGGCGGGGACATACACATTTCTGAGATCGACAAACACAGGCTCTTTCAACAGGCTCTTTATTCTTTCCAAATCGAGCGCACGATACTCATTCCATTCAGTCATAAGCACGACGGCATCCGCTTGTTCGCATGCCTCATAAGGAGTGCTGCAATAGTTCACCTCGGGAAGTACTTTGACAGCTTCTCCCATAGCTTGGGGATCGTGGGCACGGATGGTAGCTCCCCTTTCCAGTAGAGTCGCAAGGATGGTGAGTGCAGGGGCATCCCGAATATCGTCCGTTTCAGGCTTGAAGGCCAAGCCGAGAACAGCAATCGTTTTACCAGCTTCTTTTCCACCCACAGCATGGCGAACTTTCCTGGTCATTCGCGCTCTTTGTGCCGCATTGACCTCTACCACCGCCTCCACAATCCGGCAGGCGACGCCGTGCTCTTGTGCAATGCGCAGCAGCGCACTGGTATCCTTTGGAAAGCAGGAGCCCCCATAGCCCGGGCCGGCATGAAGGAATTTTCTGCCAATCCTGCCATCAAGTCCCATACCTCGAGCCACATCTTGAACATTTGCTTTGATCTCTTCACAAAGATTGGCGATCTCATTTATGAAGCTGATCTTGGTAGCCAGGAAGGCGTTGGACGCATATTTTATCAGTTCAGCCGTCTCTATGGTGGTCATCACAAAGGGGGTTTCAATGAGGTAAAGCGGACGATAAATGGCTTTGAGCACATCCCTGGCCCGGTCCGAATCCACTCCGATCACTACACGGTCCGGACGCATGAAGTCGTTGATAGCGGCTCCCTCACGCAGGAATTCAGGATTGCTCGCAACGTCAAAAGAAGCCTTGGGATTGACCTCGGAAATTATCCGTGCCACCTGACGAGCAGTGCCCACAGGGACCGTGCTCTTGTTAACCACGACTGTATAATCTTCCAGGTATCCGGCTAATTGACGGGCCGCTTCAAAGACATATGTGAGGTCGGCATACCCGTCGCCGCGTCGCGAGGCTGGGGTTCCCACCGCGATGAAAACCACCTCTGCATCCGGCACACCGGGTGTATAGCTGGTGCTGAAAACCAGCCGATGGGCCTTGAGGTTTTTATGAACAAGCACGTCAAGGCTCGGCTCATAAATAGGGATTTCACCTCTCTGCAATCGTGCAATTTTTTCTTGATCCTTATCGATGCAGGTGACTTCATGGCCGAATTCAGCAAAGCAAACACCACTGACCAATCCGACATAACCAGTTCCGATGATCGCGATTTTCATACTGCCCAATCCTTATGTTCATCTAAAGAAGATTCACAGCTCCCTGTCACTTTTCATTACGGTATCTTTCTCGCAAAAGATTGATAAACTCCATTGGAAGTATGGTAGGCGTGCCTGAAAACCTTACACAAACCAGATTCAGCGTCGCCTTTGTGCATAACATTTTCGAATTGCCTTCTTCCCGTCGAAATATGGACTGGGCAAATGCAAGACTGCGTCTGCGCCACCAAAGTATCCGAGTATGCACCTCAATAAGATCGTCGTAGTCCAGGGAGCGCCGATAGGAGCAAGAAGTCTCGACTACGGTCAGATGCAGTTGCTGATCCATAAAGCGACGGTAAGGATAGCCAAGATCGCGCAGGAAAGTCTCTCGAGCCAGTTCAAAAAGATGAAAGTAGTTGCCATGATACACGGCCATGCCAAGATCCACCTCGTATAATGGAACCCGCAATCGAGTCTCATGCCACGCAATGGCCGCATCTTCCAAAGTATGCTGGT
>JAVEVM010000140.1:0-7121 GCA_034005055.1 Desulforhabdus sp.
GAGCACTATTTCGCCGGCTACAAAGACGATCCGGAAACTGCTCTGACCACTCTTGACAAGGCGGTGGAAGGCGGAGCGGAATCTCTCATTCTGTGCGACACCAACGGCGGTAACTTGCCGGAGACCATCCGAGAGGCCACAAAGGCTGTAAAGAATCGTTTCCCAGGTGTTCCGCTGGGAATCCATGCGCATAACGACTCCGATTTGGCTGTGGCCAATTCATTGACTGCCGTGCAGATGGGCGCCGTCCAGGTTCAGGGAACCATAAACGGTGTGGGCGAGCGGTGTGGAAACGCCAACCTTTGCTCCATCATTCCCAACTTGTGCATCAAAATGGGAATTGCCGTGCTGCCGGCGGACAACTTGCGCAAACTGCGACCCATCAGCCGCTACATTTTAGAATTGGCCAACTTAACACCCAATCGTTATCAACCCTACGTCGGCCGAAGCGCCTTCGCTCACAAGGGAGGAGTCCACATCAGCGCAGTGGAGAAGAATCCTCTGACCTACGAGCACATTGAACCCGAACTGGTTGGCAACCGGCGGCGTTATCTGGTTTCCGACCTTTCCGGACGGGCGGCCATCATGCGCAAGGCCGAAGACTTCGGCCTGACTCTTTCCAAATCCGACCCCGTGGCCATGCAAGTTCTCGAGGAGCTCAAGGAGCTGGAAAATCAAGGATTTCAATTCGAGGCGGCGGAGGCCAGCTTCGAACTGCTCATCAACAAGGCCATGGGCCGCACCACGCGCTATTTTGAGCTGGTCGGCTTCCGCGTGATCGATCAGAAGCTGAGCGAGACCCGAGAACCTGTCTCTGAAGCCACCATCATGGTTAAGGTGGGAGGCAACGTGGAACATACCGCAGCAATGGGAACGGGGCCCGTTAACGCGCTGGACAATGCGTTGCGCAAAGCATTAGAAAAATTCTACCCGGCGCTCAAAGAAATGGAGCTGAGCGACTACAAGGTACGGGTTCTGCCGGGACGGGACGGCACTGCGTCCAGGGTGCGGGTGTTGATTGAATCTCATGACGGGGTGGATCACTGGGGCACGGTTGGTGTCTCCCACGATATTCTGGAAGCCAGCTGGCAGGCACTGGTGGATAGCATCAATTATAAAATGTACCGCTATGAAAAAAAGAACGGAACATGCTGACCTAACGCTTAGGGACACTCTATCAGCCAGTCAATGGGCGGCCGTGATGTTGCTGGCCGCTCTTATTTTTTGTGTGCTGCTCATCCGCTACTATCGGAAAACCCATTTCTGCTCCGAGCCAGCCCCGCTTCCCGTGATTTTTGATGTTCAAGGCGCCGTGAAGCGCCCTGGTATATACCTTCGTGAGGGCGATCCGATTACCGTGGGCCGTGCGATTGAAGCCGCGGGCGGCCTCGTTTCCGGTCGAATTCCACCTTCCCTGGCTGCTGCCAAGGTCTCCACCGGCCAACTGCTGCGCGTGGTCAGTCCACCCGACGGCTCCTTTCATGTTGAGATTGAGCCTATGGCGGCCAAGGCTCGTTTGGTTATTGGAGAAAAGCTCGATCCCAACCGTGCAAGTGCCGACGAGCTGTGTCTTATACCCAAAATGAGGCCCGAATTTGCCCGGGCTATTGTCGATCGGCGCCAAAACAGGCTGTGGCGAAGAGTGGAAGAATTGCAGGAGATCTCGGGAGTCGGCCCGAAGACGGTGGAAAAATGGAAGGATTACCTGCAGATCGGCCCGAAGCAGTAAGGCCTGCCTGGGGTGGTGCAAGTAGACTGCATATAGCGCAGTCGAATTGATCCGGTTTTTGTTCCGCGAAAACGTCGCACTTCTTTACCCCGAAGGGGTTGAATATACCAGCCCAGGGTCAGCGAAGCGCCAACCTGGGCTGATTTATAAAGCCCTTTCAGGGCATAAAAAGCGGATTGATTTCGCGGCCGTTCCGGCCGCCATTCTCACCACCCCAGGGCCTGCCTGGCGGCCGGTTGCGTTGCCGCGGGCTCATTAGAGTGAGCCGATCAGAATGAGGAAATAATGAAAGCACTGGAGCTTGAAGAAAACGAAATCCTTTTTGGCGCCGATACCACCGAAGGGATTGTCGCAGTGGAGCCGATAGGCGGCAAGTCTATGAGACTCTTCGTCCGCCGCGAATCCCGCATAGAAGCTCGGGACGAATCGTTTACCCCATTTCTTCTGGTCGAAACCGACCGGCTTTTGAAGGATTTTAAAGGGTCTGTTCACCTGGAGCAGTTAACTTCGACGAACGCTTACCAATTCCTGGCTCTTTTCGAAAACTGGAGCGACTGCCTCAAGGCAAGGGATTTTCTGCGGCGGACAACCGGCCAGCCGCCTTCTTCCCGGGAAGCTCCCTATCTCTTTTTTTCCGATCCGGTCCATCAGTATCTTTTGCTGACCGGCAAAACGTTTTTCAAAGGCCTTGCTTTTAAACACGTTCACCGGCTGGCCATCGACATCGAGACTACCTGTGCCCCGGGCTACGAATTCTCAAATCCCCTGCGCAGGGAAGACCGAATCATATCCATCGCATTGATGGACAACCGGGGTTATGCGGAAGTCCTGTTTGGAAAAGATCTGACGGAAGAAGAAATGATCGTCGCTCTGGGCGAAAGGATAGCAGCTCTCGACCCTGATGTATTGGAAGGTCACAACTTTTTCAATTTCGACCTGGAGTATATTGTGGCCAGAGCCCGCATGTATGGCGTCAAGCTCCGTTGGGGGCGGGACGAAAGCGAGCCGCGCGTCCGCCGCTCGCGCTTTGGGGTGGCCGAGCGAATCATCGATTACAGCCGGATGGAAGTGTTCGGCCGGCACATAGTGGATACCATGTTCCTGCTCCAATATTACGATGTGACCGCACGGGAACTGGAAAGCTACGGACTCAAGGCGGCGGCGCTCCACTTCGGCATAAGCGATGAGGAGGAAAGAACCTACCTCGACCTCTCCGATATTCGATCGATCTACGAGCATGATCCCGCAGCCCTGATCAAGTATAACCTGGACGACGCCAGAGAGACTCTGGCTCTGTCCGAGCTGCTCGGATATCCCTTTTTCCTGCAGGCGCGGATCTTTCCTTTTTCTTACCAGAATATTCTCATTAGAGGAAACGCCACCAAAATCAATGCGCTGTTTGTCCGAGAGTACCTCAGAAACAGGTGCTCCATTCCGAAGCCTCTGCAAAAAGGTGAATTTGCGGGAGGCTATACCGACATTTTTGTCCAGGGAGTGGTGCGCAATGTGGTCCACTGCGACGTGGCATCTCTTTACCCCTCCATCATTCTCTCCTTTGCTTTAAAGCCGGCGGGAGACACTCTGGGAATTTTCCTTCCTCTGCTCAGAGATCTTCGCACCTTCCGACTGGAAGCGAAGAAGCTCGCCAGGAGCGCGGTCTCATCCCACACGCATGACTACTATCAGGCATTGCAGCAAACCTTCAAGATTTTGATCAATTCTTTTTACGGCTATCTCGGCACCGCCCTGCACCACTTTTCCGATCCTGCATTGGCGGCCGAGGTAACCCGACGCGGCCGCGTCATCATTCGTCAGATGATCGAGTGGCTGCGCGAGCGGGGCGCCGTATCGGTGGAGATAGACACGGACGGAATCTACTTCGTGCCGCCGGAGAATGTGCAAACGGAAGAACAGGTCTTGCATCTCATAGAGCAATTGTCCGAAATCCTGCCTGAGGGTATCGAAGTGGAGATGGACGGGCGCTATGCGGCCATGTTCTCCTACAAAATAAAAAACTACGCACTGCTGGATAAAAAAGGCAACATGAGCATCAAAGGGAGTGCTCTACGTTCCAGGGGCGTAGAAAAATACCTGCGGGAATTTACTTCGGCTTTAATAAGGTGCTTGTTGGAGGGTGAAGGCGAAGCGGTGCGACGGATCTACCTCGACTATGTTGCCAGGCTTGAGCAGCACCAGCTGGGCATCTCCTGGCTGGCCAAAACAGAGGCTCTTTCCGATTCCCCCGACAGCTACCGGCAAAAGATACAATCCAAAAAGCGAGGCCGGGCTGCAACTTATGAGCTGGCTCTGGTGTGCGGGCGCGAGTACCGGGCGGGAGATCAGGTCTCCTATTATGTTACGGGTACCGACAAAAAAGTGCGGGTCCATGAAAACTGTCGCCTGGCATCGAGCTATGATCCGGCTAACCCGAACGAAAATGTTGCCTATTACCAGGCCAAGCTGTTGGACCAGTTGATTAAGTTCAAGGAATTTCTGCCTCCAATGCCGGAATTGGTAGATAGGCCAAAGTCCAAGCCAAAAGCCCGGAAGAAGCCCAAAGCGCTGCCAAAACCATAAAAAGGAGATTCAGCATGATCAAATTCAACGGGATCAATCATCTCGCCATGGCCACCAACGATATGGACAGGACCATCCGCTTCTGGCGGGATTTGCTTGGTATGCGACTGGTGGCCGGATTGGGCAAACCGGGATACCGGCACTATTTTTTCCAGATTTGCGACCGGGACCTCATTGCCTTCTTTGAATGGCCCGATGTCCAACCGGTCCCGGACAAAGACCACGGCCGACCGGTTACCGGACCTTTCATTTTCGACCATGTCTCCTTTGGAGTAGAAACCGAGGACGATCTGTGGGAGATCAAGGACAAGCTGACTAAAGCGGATTTCTGGGTATCGGAAGTGATCGATCACGGCTTCATCCACTCGATTTATTCGTTCGACCCCAACGGCATTCCAATCGAATTCAGCTGTAATGTGGAAGGCCGAGACATCCGCAGGAGCCCGGTCATGAAGGACTCGGCTCCTTCGGCCGTAACCAGGGAGGGCTCGGAGCCACAAGCAGGCAAGTGGCCGGAAGTTGCCAACCCCACTCCTGCAAGCGACCGCAAAGTATACCCGGGAGCCGGCAGTGAGCTATTTCATGGCAAGAAGTAGCTGTCAGGTATCCCACAAGGCGTCGCGCAATCCCGACAGGCGCTTGATCCGACGGGATAGGGCAATGCTGAAGATATCCTCTTTTCCCCATATTTCGATCCGTTCCCTGGCTCGCGTGATTGCGGTGTAAACGAGCTCTCGGGTCAGAACGGCAACCTCTTTGTCCGGCAGGATCAGCAGTACTTCGCTGAATTCAGAGCCCTGACTCTTGTGCACCGTCATGGCAAAAACCGTTTCATGATCTGGAAGCCGGAGCGGGTGGAATTTTCTGACGGCTCCATCCGAACCCGGAAAAAAAACCCGCAAATCGTTTGCGGCCTCCCGATCGGGCAGAGCTATACCCACATCGCCGTTGAACAGGCGAAGACTGTAATCGTTGACCTTTATCAACACGGGGCGACCCGCATACCAGGTCTTTTTCGGATCAATGAGCCTGTGCGCGGTCAGGATTCTTTCGACCAGGCGGTTAAAAGCGACCACTCCAAACGGCCCTTCTCTTACCGCACAAAGAATTCTGAACCGGTCGAATAATTCGAAGACTTCAGGTAGATCCGGGCGCTTGAGGTATTCTCGGAAGCCCTTCACGACGCCGGCACCGATTGAAGCGGGCAATGCTTTAGCAGACGGGAGCCTTTTCCACTCGACGCTCTTGTGCACGCCGCCCTGCAAGATGGCGAGAGCAAGGGGCGCATCGCCCTCGTTCACAGCCCTGCTTAAAATGCCGATCCCGCTATCGGCTCCGAACCGGTAGCTTTTCTGCAGCTGCACTATGCAATCCCCGATTCCGCCCGCCCCTTGCCCCTGAGGAGCGCCGCCGGGGGCAAAGCCCGTCACTTCGTGCAGTGCCTCCAAAAAATCATCGGAATAGCCGTGCATCCTGCCCGTATCGCAGATATCGCCGAGCACCGCGCCGGCTTCTACCGATGCCAGCTGGTCCTTGTCGCCGAGCAGGATTAGCCTGGCCTTATCGGGCAAAGCCCGGACCAGCTTCGACATCAGGGCGAGATCGACCATCGAAGCTTCGTCGATCACGAGAACGTCTACGGGGAGCAGGTTTTTCTCGTTGTGACGAAAATAAGGCGATTTGGGAATTGCTCCCAGCAGGCGATGTATGGTGGAAGCTTGCTCGGGGATCGCTTCTCTTACTTCGTCGGTGCAGTTTATGATCTCTTTTGCCTTTTTGATGGCTTCCTGCAGCCGGGCGGCAGCTTTTCCGGTGGGGGCGGCCAAGGCGATGCGGTGCGTGCCGCTGCCTGCCAGCTCCACAAGCAGCGCCAGAATTTTCGCTACGGTTGTGGTCTTGCCGGTCCCGGGGCCGCCGGAAATCACGGTGAACTTCCCGCTGCCGGCGGCAAAGGCCGCGACCTTTTGCCAATCGATCCCAGCCTCGCCCGGCACTGGAAAAAGCCGGTCCAGGCCCTGCTTCATGCGGTCGAGGTCGGTCATCTGATTTGCCTCCTCAACACGCTTGCGAATCGAACCTGCCAGCTGCTCCTGGTAATGCCAGTAGCGGTAGAGGTAGAGCCTCGATCGGTTGTCGAAAATGAGCGGCCGATAATCCCCTGCAGTGCCCACAACAGAGCACTTGTTCAATACGCCGCTCCATCGATGGAGCTCAGGGCAGAGCAAAGCTTCGGCTCCTTCCTCATCCTCCGACAAAGGCTTGCCGGCAAGGGCTGCGAGGTCGAGGCAGATGTGGCCCTGCCTGCTGCCGGCGCTCACTAGTGCGGCCGCCAGCAGCAATTCCGGGCTGCGGTGCGCGTTTAATTCCTCCATGAAGCCGGCAAAATGGACATCGAGGAAAGAGAGAATTCCACAGTCTACGAGACGATAGAGGTTTTCTTTAGTCACTTTGCTGGACCTATCAGTCTGGCACACAACATTTCTATAAGCTCGGGACTCGGCCGGTCGCGATAAATCCCGTAGTCGAGCCCCCATTCAGGGCTGACACCGCGCAGAAAGAGATAATAAACACCGCCGAAATGGCGTCCGTAGTCATAACCTGGAAGCCGCAGTTTGAGATACTGGTGCAAGGCGAGCACATAAATATGATATTGCAGAATATACATTCTATCGATCATGGCAGCCTTCAGGGCATCCGCGTGATAGTTCTCGATGCTGCTGCCAAGAAAGTTAGATTTCCAATCCACCAAATAGATGCTTCCGTCGTATTGAAATATTAGGTCGATGAAGCCCTTCATAAATCCCTTGGCGGGCGA
>JAVEVM010000141.1:0-7119 GCA_034005055.1 Desulforhabdus sp.
TTTCTGCCGAGGAATACGACAAGGTGCGCACTAATGCGAAGGCCCTCGAGGCTACCGTGCGGGCCGATGAAGCGGCAGTGGAACGGGCCAAGATCGAGCTCAAATACTGTTACATCCGCTCGCCCATCGACGGGCACACGGGTGAGATCAAAGTGGACAGAGGAAACATTATTAAGGCCAACGACAGCGATTCCCCGATGCTCGTTATCAGACAGACCAGCCCGATTTACGTCGTCTTTACCGTGCCGGAGCAACACCTGCCTGAAATAAAAAAGTATACGGCATCGCGGCCGCTCAAGGTGGAGGCCGTTATTCCGGGACATCAGGAGCGCAAGTTTGTTGGCGACCTCACTTTCATCGATAATTCCGTGGATACGACGACGGGTACCATTCAGCTCAAGGCGACTTTCTTCAACGACGACATAGCATTGTGGCCGGGTCTGTTCGTCAATGTGACCTTGACTCTTACGGAGCGGCCCGACGCGGTTGTCATTCCATCCCAGGCTATTCAAATGGGGCAGCAGGGCAACTATGTCTTTGTAGTGAGTGCCCGGAGCACAGCCGAATACCGCCCGGTGGTCCTGGGGTTGGCGGTAGGCGACGATGTGGTAGTGGAGCAAGGGGTTAGTGCCGGAGAGACGGTGGTCACCGACGGGCAGTTGCGCCTCTTTCCCGGAGCGCTTGTCAAAGTGGTGCAGAGCCGGGATGAAGGGAGCAGGGAAGCTCGCCTATGAACATAGCAGAAGTATTTATTCGGCGCCCTGTTACAACCACGCTTGTCATGGTGGCTATTCTCGTTTTCGGCATCATGGGCTACCGGTCGCTGCCCGTGAGCGAATTGCCGAACGTCGATTTTCCAACCATTCAGGTTTCCGCCAATCTCCCCGGGTCCAGTCCCGAGACCATGGCATCTTCTGTCGCCACACCGCTGGAAAAGGAATTCTCGACCATCGCCGGCCTGGATTCGATGACTTCCACCAGCGCCACGGGGAGCACCCGAATCACACTCCAGTTTTCACTCGAGCGCAATATCGACGGTGCCGCTCAGGACGTGCAGACGGCCATAGCCAAAGCGCAGCGCTTGTTGCCGCCGGATATGCCGTCGCCTCCCACCTCGAGGAAAGTCAATCCGGCCGATCAGCCGGTTCTTTATCTGGCCTTGAGCTCGCCGATTCTGGCCCTCTCTACCGTCGACGAATACGCGCAAACGCTCATGGCACAGCGCATCTCCATGATCAACGGGGTCGCGCAGGTGATGGTATACGGTTCGCAAAAGTACGCGGTCCGGATACAGTTGAATCCCAACGCCTTGTCCAACATGGGTATCGGTATTGACGAGGTGGAAAAGGCCATCGATAAAGCCAACGTCAACCTGCCCACCGGAACGCTCTACGGGAAGTATCACGCCTATACCGTCGAATCCACCGGACAGCTCACCAATGCGGCAGCCTATCGGCCTCTCATTGTGGCCTATCGGAACGGCTCACCTGTCAGGCTCGCGGAATTGGGCAGAGTCATTGACAGCGTCGAAAATGACAAGCGCGCCAGCTGGTTCAAGGATACGCGGGCCATCGTACTGGCAATTCAACGGCAGCCGGGAACCAATACCGTCCAGGTGGTGGACGCCATTAAGGGATTGCTCCCCACCTTTCGCGCCCAAATGCCTGGGTCGATCGGTCTTGCAGTCCTCTATGATCGTTCCGAATCCATCCGTCATTCCATTGAAGACGTTAAATTCACTCTTTATCTTGCCATTTTTCTGGTCGTACTCGTTATCTTTCTATTCCTCCGAAACCTTTCCGCTACTGTTATCGCCAGTTTTGCCCTGCCGGCTTCCATCATCGGCACCTTTGCCGTCATGTACCTGCTTGGCTACAGCCTGGACAATTTATCGCTGATGGCATTGACTTTGTGTGTCGGCTTTGTGGTCGATGACGCGATCGTTATGCTGGAAAACATTGTCCGCCACATGGAGATGGGAAAGGGCAGGCTGCAGGCCGCACTTGAGGGTTCCAAGGAAATAGGCTTCACCATTGTGTCCATGACCCTCTCGCTGGTTGCAGTCTTTATTCCGTTGCTGTTCATGGGAGGCGTTCTGGGCAGATTACTGCACGAATTTGCGGTAACCATCGGAGTCGCCATCCTGATCTCCGGGTTTGTCTCGTTGAGCCTGACGCCAATGCTGTGCAGCAGATTTATCCGATCTCCCGGGTCTGAACAACACGGTCGCCTGTACCTCCTCTCGGAACGCTTCTTCGATGGTATGCTGAAGGTCTATGATGTCAGCCTGAAATGGGTTCTGCTGCACCGCCCTGTGACTATGGCCGTTTCGGCCGGGTTGCTGGTGGCGACTGTTTATCTTTTTACGGTTATTCCAAAGGATTTTATTCCAAGCCAGGACACCGGCCAGATCTTCGGGATGACCGAGGCTGCCGAAGGAACTTCATTTGAATCAATGGTCGCTCATCAAAAGGAGGTTGCGGCAGTCATTGCCAGTGATCCCAATGTGGAATCCTTCATGTCCAACGCTGGAGCCACCGGCATCAGTGCCACGGCGAACTCCGGATCGGTCATGATTCGCCTGAAGCCGCGCGCAGAGCGGGAGCTTTCGGCAGACCAGGTCATTCAAAGTCTCCGTAAGAAATTTGCCGAAATACCTGGAATCAACGTCTACCTGCAAAATCCTCCTGCCATTCGCATCGGCGGCAGACCCACCAAGGCTCTTTATCAATTCACTTTGCAGAGTCCGGACATTGATGAGCTTTACCACTATTCGCCGATTCTTGAGGAAAAGCTCAAGACTTTGCCCGGCCTGCAGGATGTAACCACCGACCTGCAAATCAGCAACCCGCAGATCACCGTCGAAATCGATCGCGACAAGGCACAGTCTCTCGGCATCAGCGCTCAGCAGATAGAGGATGCTCTCTATAGCGCCTACGGCTCGCGGGAGGTCTCGACCATTTATACTCCCACAAACCAATACTCAGTGATTCTGGAAGTGGAGCCGCAATACCAGCTGAGCCCAGCCGCTCTCTCCATGCTCTATGTGCGTTCGGTGAACGGCCTTATGGTGCCCATGGAATCTTTTGTGAAACTTGTTCGCTCAATCGGACCAATGACCATCAATCACACCGGTCAGCTTCCTTCGGTGACCATATCGTTCAATTTAGAGCCGGGCGTTGCGCTCAGCCAGGCCGTCACCAGGATCGAACAGGCGATTGGCGAGCTCAATCTGCCCGCGACTCTGACCACCAGCTTCCAGGGCACTGCCGAACAATTCAAGTCCTCAATGAAGGGCTTGTGGCTGCTCCTGATTGTGGCCATTCTGGTCATCTACATTGTGCTGGGCATTCTCTACGAGAGCTTCATTCACCCCTTGACCATTCTCTCCGGGCTGCCGGCAGCCGGGGTTGGAGCGCTGCTTACTCTGCTCATTTTTAAGACGGATTTGAGCATATATGCCTTCGTTGGAGTCATCATGCTGGTAGGAATTGTCAAGAAAAACGCCATCATGATGATCGACTTCGCCCTGGCTGCGCAAAGAGATAATGGAAAAAACCCGGCTCAAGCCATCTATCAGGGCTGCATTTTACGATTTCGGCCCATCATGATGACCACCATGGCGGCCCTTATGGGAACCTTGCCCATTGCACTGGGCATCGGCGCGGGTGCGGAGGCGAGACGTCCTCTGGGACTGGCTGTGGTGGGTGGATTGGTGCTTTCACAATTTCTCACCCTGTATATTACCCCGGTGGTTTACATCTACCTGGAATCTTTCCACAGGAAAATTATCTCCCTTAAGCTGCGCAGTGCCGAGCCGATGATCGAAGCAGCGAAGGTGGAGGCTGGCAAGGAAGTGTTACATGAAACAATAGCCGGGCGTTGAGATGGATGCTGCGGGGCTGCGCCGTCTTTCAGGAAAGCGGCCGGTTGTGTGAGCAAGGGTTACCTGTAACTATTTCCCACGAAAGAAGAGATCATGACAAACAATGAGTTGGACCAGTTGATGGTCTGGATAAAGAACAAGTATGCGGTTGAGGTAGTACCTTTGAAGATTGGTGGCAAAGTCCTGAAGACGCTTCAGATCAAAGAATTTGAAGAGCACTTGGCGGAGCTGATCGAGTTGAAGGCAGCCGGGCTGATGGATCTTCCTTATTGGGCCAAGCTTTGGGATTCAAGTCTGCTGCTGGCCTACTTTCTCGGCAAGCAACCCGTCGTGTTGGGGCGCAGGATGTTGGAAATCGGGGCAGGCCTGGGCATTGTCGGGATTTACGCGGCCCTTTGCGGCCATCAAGTTACCATAACCGACGTTAATGACGATGCGTTGCACTTTGCCCGCGCCAATGCACTGCTAAATGGTGTGCAACACGTTGAAGTCAGCAAGCTTGATTGGAACGATGCCGCCGTTGGGGTGACTTATGATGTGATCGTTGGCTCCGAAATTGTGTACGACCGACAATCCTACCCGGCTCTGGTGGAATTCCTGCGCCGAGCGCTCGCTCCTGGTGGAATCATTTTTCTTGCTAAAAACGCAAGCTTGCATGCGCCGGCTTTCTTCGTTGAGCTGACCAAGTATTTTGAGTTCAAACAGACGACTCAGACCGTTCAATCTGATGGAGAGAGTCAGCAGATCGTACTTTACGCAATTCGGTCTAAAGAGGCCAGAGCGGCCAGTTAGCTCGTATATTCTGAGGGCCTTGAAACGCTGATTCTGAGACTCGAAGCTGTTTTGAAATAACCGTTCAGCCGCTAAGCGGCCACGAAACAGTTTCGTGCCCGTATGTGTGTCCGTGCCCGAATCGAGCACGCACACGGGCACGGGCACGTCAAGCACCAGTTAAATTCGATGAACGGTTACGTTTCGAAAGGGGGCCGGGAGCATTGAATCTTCCCCAAAAACTCGAAGTTCCAACTTATGCGGGCCCTCTGGCCGGCTTGCTCCATCTGCCGTCCAAAATCCCGGCGCCGACGGTGATTTGTTGCCACGGCATGCTGAGCTCTAAGGAGAGCTCAAAGTTCGTCCAAATCGCCGAACACCTGTCGGCAGCCGGAGCCGTTGCGCTGCGCTTCGATTTTTCCGGTTGCGGCGAAAGTCGAGCGGCCCTGGGAAACGACTTGCTCACTTCCAGAATGCGAGACCTTAGCGCTATCTTTGACTATGTCGAGTTGCAGCCCTGGAGCGATGGAGCAGTGGCCGTGATCGGATCCAGTTTGGGCGGGTATCTCTCTCTTTTGGTCTCCTCTTCAGGCAGGCATTGGGTCAAAGCAGTGGTCTGCTGGGCCACTCCGTTCGATCTTGGCAGGATTCGTTCTTCCATGAAAGACCCCACAACCTTGAAGGGATTATTTCCGGAAGGATTTGGCCTTGGCTCACCGCAGAGTCTGGAGCATCTCCCGCCAATCCCGGGAGTACTCGTCATCCATGGGCAGCGGGACGAGGTTGTCGAGTGGCAAGATGCGGTGGAGATTTACCGCTGTATGGCGGAACCGAAAAGACTGCTGCTGATTGGTGCGGCGGAACACCGGTTCATCGATCCCGTGTGCCGTAATCTGGCTCTTGATGCAAGCATGGATTGGCTTCGCGAAATGGGTGTACTGCCCTAGAAAAGTCAGGCCAGATAGAAAACGCCGCAAAGATCGACGGAAGAAAGAATGCGCAATCGGCCGTTGCTGGTTCTACGAGCTGCAGTGAAAGATTGCGGCGATCAAATCTGCCCCGTGAGTTGCAGGAGCTGTTGTTCTACCTGCTGCATCAGTTGATTGCGCGTCTTCGCCGTAAATTTGGAGGCATCGACAGGCTCTCCGATGTGCACTTCCACAGGGCTTCCAAGCTGAAAATCGAGAGTTTTTGCCGGCAGCACATGAAAGGCACCGCGGATACCCACCGGGATGATTGTGGCGCCGGTTTTCATCGCCAGCATGAAACCGCCTTTCTTAAAGTGCCCCAGTTTTCCAGTCTGCGATCTGGTTCCTTCGGGCGCAACCCAGAGGATGATGCCGCTTTCCATTTTCCTCTGTGCCTCCTGCAGGTCCTTCAAGGCTTGTCGCCTATTGTCGCGATCAACCGATATGAATTCTCCTTCTCTCATTCCGCGTCCCCAAATGGGAACATCGAACAGCTCCTTTTTAGTGAGCATGCGAATGCTGCCCGGCATGGTGACGAATATGAGTGGAATATCGCAAAGACTGCTGTGATTGCTCATTATGATGTAGGGTTTGCCCGGAGTAAAGCTGACTCCCTTGGGATTTACTGAGGCGTACGAGAGCCGAAGATAGCTCAGCAGTTTGGCCGACCACCAACGAAGCCGGCGATCGCATTGTTCTCGGGTTTCGATACCCCTGTACACCTTGTATATGGTTTCAATTGAAATCCACAAAGTGATAGCGAGGGATTTCAAGACGATCAGATAAGCTTCGAGCTTACTAGCTTTCATCACTTTCCTCAATTCGGCTGGCTTCGCTTGCTCAGACAGGTACAAGTTGATCGGTCGATCGCAAAGATTTGCGCTCTTGCTGCAGTTGCAGCACATCGGTGATGTATTTAGCACAAATTTTTCGGCAATAGTAGAATCGAGCGGGATGAATTGCCGGGTATGGTAAGTTTTCGAAGTGCACCAATTTTTCAAAGGAAGCTGAATCCGCAAAAATAACGATTGAATTTTTTCATGAGAATTAATCTAATTATGCGGAATCGAGCAACCCCTCGAAATGCACATGAGGGGACAGGTTTACAGGGTGGCATCGGAGTGCCGCCGACACTTGCAGGTGTATGGCAACATAGACTCTAGGGTTTTATAATAATGCCAAGAGGCTGAAGCGTGTCTTGCAGTCTACCGACTTTAAACCGGGTTCTGGTCATTGCACGGGTCGATCAGGTGGAATCGGCGGTCTCGGTTTTGAGCGGCCACATGAATCAGGAACAGCGGGCAAAATTCCGAGACAAGCTGTATCGCTATGCAAGGAAGCCGGACCGAGATCTTATCCTGGCAATGGCGGTAATAGAGATCCTGGGGTTCTATAGCGTTATTGAGGAAGACGATTTGCCGCGCGAAGTGCCGGCCGCCGTAAGGCAGCGGCTGCATTCTTTTGCCTGCGGCACCGGGCTGCTGGTTCACCCCG
>JAVEVM010000142.1:0-7102 GCA_034005055.1 Desulforhabdus sp.
GCGACATGGCCATCGTCGAGTCTCCGCGAGGTAAAATCGAAGCTGTAGCCATTGTTACCAAACGGTTGCAGCCCTTCAAGGTACTCGATCAGGAAGTTCATCTGGTCGGGTTCCCCTGGCACTACGGCTGGATATGGCCCCCCAACGGCGGAGACAGTGCCAACCTGTTGACTCCGGCGGTAGGAGATCCGAACACTCGCATCCCGGAAACCAAAGCTTTTATGGTCAACGTGAGCAAGAAGGAGGTGTAAGCCATGGCAGGGAAAAGCTTTTTTATAGACACTACCCGTTGTACGGCCTGCCGTGGTTGCCAGATTGCCTGCAAAAACTGGAACCAGAACGGGGCCAGTATGACCAAAAACACGGGAAGTCATCAAAATCCGCCCGACCTCGATGCGAACACCTATAAGCTGGTGCGCTTCAGTGAAGTCGAAAAAGATGGAAAACTGGCCTGGTACTTCTTTGCCGATCAATGCCGCCATTGTATCGATCCGCCGTGCAAAGACGCCATCGAAGGCTACGTCAGTGATGCGGTGATCCATGACGAAAAAACCGGTGCGGTAGTCTATAACGAAAAGACCAAGGAAGCCAACTTTGACGAAGTGAAGGGAGCGTGCCCTTACGACATCCCCAGGCAAGCCGAGGGTGGCGCCATCGTCAAATGCACCATGTGCTTAGACCGGGTGAGCGCTGGATTATTGCCTGCTTGTGTGAAGGTCTGTCCGACAGGTACCATGAACTTTGGCGAGCGGGATGAAATGTTGGCCATGGCCAATAAGCGCCTTGAGGAAGTGAAGAAGAAATTTCCCGACGCGCAACTGATCAATCCGGATGAAATCCGGGTGATCTATCTGGTGGTGGACGATCCCAGAGCGTATCATGAGTTCGCCATTGCCAGTGCATCCCAGGGCATCAATCGCAAACTTGCAATGCGTGGTATGGTAAAGCCGGCAGGACGAGCTCTGCGTGCGTTCATTCCCGGCTAGGGAGCAGGGAGCAGGGGGGCACGGAGTGAGAACGATCTGGATTGCCATCGTTCCCAAACTCTGTTTCCCGTTCCAGAACACCTGTTACCTTGCTCCAGAACTCCGCTTACCCTCGTTCCCAAACTCCGTTTGGGAACGCACTTGGGCAGCAAAGAAACAGAGTTTCATTTACGTGCCCAAACAGAGTTTGGTCACGGAGTGTTCCCGCGCTCCAGCGTGGGAAAGCATACCAGAAGATCAGATGGGGGAAGCTGCTAACTCAGCTTCCCTCCTTTAGTAAGGAAGGATTCTTTGAAAACGGAGTTGCAGAAAACAAAAGAGACCATCGAGCAGTCCATCACTCTTGCCAGATCTCAGAAACCCGCCTATAGTGATCTTTATCCTTTTCTGGAGGCTTTGTTTTTGACTCAGCTGGACGCCGGAAGAGAGCTCAAGCTGAAGCCGCCCGAAATTTCCTCCCAACTGGTTCAAACCAAGTGGAGCGAAGGTTTTCCTTTGCTTAAAAGATGGGAATTCCCGGTAGATATTCAAGCTGCTGAGAAGATTCTGGATCAAATGCAAAAGCATATTCCCCCGCATAACCATTCCCTGCGGGAAGCTTATTCTGCCCTTAAGGGTGCTCTGACCAGGCAGCCCCAGCACAAGGAAGCCATCTGGCAAAGCTTCATGCAGCACGAATGGGAACCCTGGGAAGAGTGGGTTGAAACCTCAGGCCAGGATATTGCTTCTTTGCTTTTCTGGGCGCGAAGCGGACTGCGCCCGTCCCTGGAATGGACCGCTCGAGAGCTGTTGAACAGATTTTCCTCACCACCCGACTGGCTAAAAGGTTATTGCCCGATATGCGGCTCCCTGCCTTCATTGTTGTTTTTGCGGGACGACGGCGAACGGCTGGGCTTCTGTTCATGGTGCGGATCGGAGTGGAACCTGTACAGGCTGCAATGCCCTAACTGTGAAAATCGCTATCACGAATCGCTTGGATACCTTTATACGGAAACCGAGCCATATTACCATGTTCATTATTGTAGACTCTGTAAAACATATTTTAAGCAGATCGATGTGCGAGACCGAATCGATTCGGTCTATTTCCCGTTGGAAGAGTGGACTACTCTTCTCCTGGATCTATTAGCCCAGCGCGCTGGTTGGAAACAGCCGGATTCACCGTCTTCAACTGTTTACGGAGAAAGATAATTCAGGATTCAAAGCGTGATGTTTTTCGGAGAGGGATGGAAAACCTATTATTGCGAGCGCCTCAAGCAGGCCGACTCCATACTTGGATCGGCTATTCGGGATGGGAGCCGGATATTCATCGGATCGGGCTGCGGCGAACCGCAACATCTGGTGAGCACGCTGTTGCCGCTGTTAAAGGGGCATCGTGACTTAGAGCTGGTGCAAAACGTCTCAATGGGGTTCATTCCCGAGGACTGGTCGGATCTGCAGGAGCACTGCAGGCTGAGGACCTTTTTTGTTGGCTCAAAATCGAGAAAGGCAGTCAATCTCGGATTGGCCGACTACGTTCCCATTTATTTCTCGTCAATCCCCAGCCTTTTTCGCGAGGGCGGCTCCCTGGGCCTGGATCTCTGCTTGATTCAGGTGTCTCCGCCTGACGAGCACGGCTTCTGCTCTCTCGGTATTGCCGTGGACATCTGCAAAGCAGCCGCTGAAACAGCAAAGATGGTGATTGCCCAGGTCAATCCGCAGATGCCGCGGACCTTGGGGGACAGCTTTTTGCACGTGACCCAGATCCACCACTTTGTCGAGTACGAAGAACCTTTGCTGCAAATCGTTTTTCGCGAGCGCAGTGCGGTCGCCGAGCGTATCGCCAAATATGTTTCAAGTTTGGTCGAAGATGGTTCCACTATCCAGGTGGGCATAGGCCGTATTGCCAATTCCGTGCTGCGCTACCTGGAAGACAAAAAAGATCTGGGAGTGCATGCCGAGCTTATAACTGATGCTCATCTACATTTGATACGCAAAGGCATTATCAACGGCAGCAAAAAGAATTTCCATCATGGCAAGATCATCACCAGCTCCTGTTTTGGCAGCCGGGAGCTGTACGATTTTGTCCATAATAATCCGGAAGTCGAGCTGTATCCTGTAGAATACGTGAACGACAGCCGGATCATAAGCCGAAACGACCAAATGGTCGCCATCAATTCGGCTCTCGAGATTGACCTCACCGGACAAATCTGCGCCGATTCCATCGGCCATAAAGTCTACAGCGGCATCGGCGGCTATGTGGACTTCATGCATGGCGCATCCCATGCCCTCAGAGGAAGAACCATTATCGTATTGCCTTCTACCAGCACGGACGGAAAAAAGTCTCGGATTGTGAATCACCTGACCAACGGCTCGGGAGTTATCAGTCCACGCAGCACCGTGCAATATGTGGTGACGGAATTCGGTATCGCCTATCTGCACGGAAAGACCATCAGGGAGCGAGCACTGGCTCTGATTAATGTCGCCCATCCTAAATTTCGGGAACGCCTCCTGAGCGAATCCAAGCAGCGGCGTTATGTCTATGAAGATCAAATACTACCTCCCATTTTTGAACCTCTCTATCCCGGTCAATGGGAAACTTATCAAATGTTTCCAGGAGATAAACAGGTCTTCTTCCGTCCCGTTAAGCCAACCGATGAACGAGCGTTACAGGAGTTTTTTTACTCCCTTCCCGACCAGGATATCTACTATCGTTTTTTATCGGCGATGAAAGTCTTTCCCCATCACAATACTCAGAGTATGGTCAACATCGACTATGAGCATGAAATGGCCATCATTGGGGCTACGGGTGAAATTGGCAATGAAACCATCGTTGCGCTGGGCCGTTATATACTCGATCAAAAGAGCAACATGGCCGAAGTCGATTTCGCAGTGCGCGCCGAATGGCAGCGAAGCGGTATCGGCACCTTCCTTCTGCACTACCTGTGCGAAATAGCCAAAAGCAAAGGGCTCAGCGGCTTCACGGCTTACGTACTGGCCGCGAACCGCAGAATGCTAGGCATTTTTCATAAAGTCGGTTATGTAGTACACAGTCATTTCGAGGATGGTATTTTTGAGATTTCTTTTCGTTTTGACGAGCCGGCTCAAGCATGTGTTACCGACGAATGTGTTCAGGAAAGTTAAACGGAGATTATGATTGTCAAGGAAATGATTCAGCCCGCTGAACTGGCTTTTGATATTGATGGTGTAGTAGCCGACACCATGGCTATATTCGTCAGACTTGCCCACGATCGGTATGGATTGTCCCACATCACCAAGGAAGCTATGACCTGCTACAATCTTTATAGCTGTTTGAATTTAGAGCCTGAGGTGATCGACGATCTCATCTGCCTCACGCTGGACGACGAGCACACCATGCAGATCCCGCCCATGCCCATGGCTCCGGACGTGCTGACCGAACTGGCAGGCCACGGAACGCTGCGTTTTGTAACGGCCCGCATCTGGCCGGAATCCATTATCTGCTGGTTGCAGCAGACGTTGTCTCAGGTTTCTCCGGACAAAATAGAGGTGATCGCTACGGGTTCACCCGAAGCGAAATTAGGAATTCTCAAAGACCTCCAAGTACGCTATTTTGTGGAGGACCGACTGGAAACTTGCCACTTACTGGCTCAGGAAGGCATCCAGCCGCTCCTTTACGATCAGCCCTGGAACCGCTCTCCAAATCAGTTTCCTCGCTTTGACAGCTGGCAGCAATTGAGACCGATTATTCTACCCGAAAATGGCAAGGCACCGTGAACAGGTGCAGGAGGACAGCACATCGCTACCATGAGCTCTGACACACCACTGCCTGTTCAGATCAAGGCTACCCGCGAGGGATTCACCCTGGTACCCCATTCGAAGCCCTCTTTTGGGGAAATCATCGATTACATGGAAAAACGTCTGGATGAATCGCACGATTTCTTCTATGATTCTCAAATGAGCCTGGATCTTCGTGCGAGACCGTTGCAGACCGATCAAATCTTAAAGCTGCGGAGCCTGCTTGCGGATAAAGCCAGAGTGAGCCTGGTTGAAGTTAAGGTGCAAGACGACCTGGTTTTCAGCCTGGACCCCGTCCGTGATCGCACTCGAACCGCAGCCCCCGCCCCGGTTCCTTGCAGGAAGGACGTAGCGCCTATGATTGTGCGTACTACTTGCCGCTCGGGAACTCGCATCGAATCGTCTGCAGATTGCGTCATATTGGGAGATGTCAATCCCGGGGCGGAAGTGATTGCAATTGGAGATATCATCGTGTTTGGTTGCCTGAGAGGCGTTGCTCATGCCGGAGCGACCGGAGACTACTCGGCCAGGATTTGGGCTCTCAGCATTGAACCTAACCAGCTTCGCATAGCTGATCTGGTAGCGCTTCCTCCACGCGGCAGCAAGCCGCTGCCAAGACGCTTTGAAGTGGCTGAAATTCAAAACGATATGATTCAGGTTATTACGTTGTGAGGCTGGAGTGAGGGATTGACTGCGTTAACCTTCAACTCTAACAGGGATGGATGAAACATGGCCGGAAAGACCATAGTTGTGACTTCAGGTAAAGGGGGCGTCGGAAAAACAACGACCGTGGCCAACATCGGCACAATGCTCGCCAAGAAAAAGTACAACGTCTGCATGATCGATGCGGACATTGGGTTACGCAATCTCGATGTGGTAATGGGGTTGGAGAATCGTATCGTGTACAACCTTGTGGATATCATCGAAGGCAACTGCCGCAGACCGCAAGCCATGATTCGCGACCGCAAGTTTTCCAATCTATGCATGATTCCCGCTGCGCAAACCCGGGAGAAAAATGCCGTCAAGCCGGACCAGATGAAAACGCTTTGTGAAGAACTGGCGGAAGAATTCGATTATGTCTTTATCGATTGTCCGGCCGGCATTGAACAGGGGTTCAAGAACGCAGTGGCAGGGGCACAAATGGCTATTGTCGTGACAACGCCGGAAGTATCGGCCATTCGCGACGCGGATCGAGTGATAGGATTACTCGAAGCAGGTATGCTCAAAGATATTCATCTCATCATTAATCGCTTGAATCACCGCATGGTCAAGAAGGGCGATATGATGTCGACTGCAGATATACTCTCGCTCCTTGCGGTGCCTTTGCTGGGAGTGGTTCCAGAAAGTGAAGAAGTGGTTATTTCCACCAACCGCGGGGTTCCTCTGGTGCATCAGCGGGGCAGTAGAGCCGGACGTGCCTTCACGCAGATAGCGGCTCGCTTGAATGGGGAAGATGTTCCCTTTGATGAGGAAAAAGGGGACGGTTTTCTAGCTAAAGTGGCGCGGTTCATCCGGAGCTGAACAGGAGGATTTAAAAATGCTGAAGGCAATCCGCAGATTCTTTGGGGAAAAACCGAGCAGTCAGGTGGCTAGAAGAAGAATGCAGGTGGTGTTGATGCACGATCGCATGGATCTGGCCCCCGATGTAATGGAATCTCTTAAGAACGACATTTTGGGTGTTCTATCGCGCTACATGGAGATCGACCAACAGAGCATTCGAGTCGACCTGGAGCAGGGCAAGGACTACACCGCTTTGGTGTCAAACGTGCACATCAAAAGAGTCTATCGACAAGCCCACTCCAGTTGATCGCGAATAGGTCTGAAGGAAACAATTGATGCCGTTACAGGTCCTGCTTGCAGCCACATTGAGGAAATGCTTCCCCGGCTACGACCACGCAACCGGCTTGGAAGTGCAGATTGAACCTGGCACCACCGTGCGACAACTGGCAGAACGACTGCAGCTGCCATTGGATGATGTGAAATTGATCCTGGTAAACGGCCAGGCAGCGAAATTGGACACAGTGCTGGAGGGAACCGAGCGGGTGGCAATGTTTCCCCCCGTGGGGGGCGGTTGATTGGCAAAACATTTTCGCAGCAGTCGATCCTTCAACACGAAGGCCTGCCGCCTTGAGCGCGTCTCGAGCAGAAACAGCTCCCGTGCCTCCTCAAATCCGAGCTCCATCCCTTCTCAATCCAAAACCCAACCATTCAAGGTCACGCCCAATCGAAGAAGGTCGGATTCACCTTAGTATCGGCGAAGATTGCTGCTGCACGAAGGCCGTCAGTGAAGTAAGGATCGCCGGTCAGATTGTATCTTGGGTTCGTCCGCTCTGCCGCTTCCACTCCTACCACATAGCCGACCT
>JAVEVM010000143.1:0-7091 GCA_034005055.1 Desulforhabdus sp.
GCCGACAGTAGCGAATACGTAACCTGCCACCTCTTGAGCATCGTTCAGCAACGGCGCGGAAATCTGAAAGAACGATTCGTTTTGGTCCGGATTAAAGTCAATGTCAGACATGTGTAGGACGGCCGGTGTGGCATGGTTGAATCGCACCTCTGCGTGCAAGCCGGTTGTTCCGCCGGAGCTGCTGTACACAAGAGCTCCATCCCGCGAGACTACCGAAATGTCGCTGTAGACCCGGTAATTGTTCCTGACCAGCTCCAGATAGGAAGCTATCTGTCCCGCATCCAAAGATCTCAAGATCGATGAGCCCGCCATTACCGCAAGATCGGCTTTTCTTTCCGAAATCCACCGATCGAGTAAAGTTGCTTTATCGATAGTTACGCCGTCAATCTGGTTGGTGACCATCTTCAAAATGAGCTGTTCGGCGGTCTTGATGTAAAAGGCACCAAGAACGCACAGAGGAACCAGCGCGAAAACAAAAAAAAGCAGCATCAGCTTGATTTGCAGGCTATCGTAGATATGGCTTTTTTTCAAATAAACATCCTTTTCCCAGCTTAGACTGGTAAGGGGGGGTGATTCTCCACCATTTTGTAACATTTTGTAAATAGCAGATTATTGGTCACGATTCCATACCGGTCTTAAATACCCTCAAACAGCCACAGAGGTCGATGCCGTTCGAAACCTGATTGAGAGGAATAGTCGGTCACAACCGGTGGGAGTGAATCAGAAGATTAAATTGGAGCACATGCGTATCGACCGCTCCCATTCGAAATACCTCACTACCTGGCACAAAATACAAGATTTTCCTTATTCCATTTAGCTGCTTGAATGAAGAGATTAATGGTTATGGAAGAAACGGCGCATCCGTCGAAATACAGATCACGGAAGCCGTAAAGTCCTGCAAATCGAATCGATTCCATAGAAGCTCTGATGAATCGAACAGGCGATTTAAACGACCAACAATGAAGGAGTAAGCCATGCTTCCATCTACCACTTCTAGAGTACCCGAAAACACCGCTGAGTATATCAATGAGAGAATCCTGCATGAGATCGAGATGAACGTTGCATATTTTGCAGGAGCCGGTCGCAAGGCTATCGATAGTCGTCTGGCCGAATTGGACCGGGAGTGGGATATTGAGCGCATTCTGGAAGCCAATGCCGCATCGTTTTCACTTTTGGGACTTGCACTTGGCGTCGCGCTCAATCGCAAGTGGCTTTTATTGCCCACAGCTGTGGCGAGCTTTTTGCTCCAGCACGCTTTGCAGGGCTGGTGCCCACCCGTCCCGTTTTTCCGCCGCAAAGGCATTCGCACCAGTGCTGAAATAGATTACGAAAGGTACGCACTCAAGGCTTTGCGCGGCGATTTCAACGATCTTCCCCAACGCAGCGATGGGTCTAAGGCATCAAAGATACTGGATGCAGTGATGAAATAGAATAGATTCAGCTCATGCCCGACATTAAGGGTTCACGATACATAATCCAAACAGAGCGCCGTTACGAAACAGGGTAAGAGAGCAGCCGCCGGCGGCTCTCTCCACGACGTTTGCGACTGTGTGAAATGGGTACTAGAGCTTCATTTTGTTGGCTCATCGCGGATTAGTGGGATATGGTCCGGACTCAGCCACTTGGTTGGTCCAAGTCGCAGACTTGAACCAACCTAAATCCTGCTAATCGGCGAAGAGCCTATTTGTTTACCGATGCGTCTTCGGCCTGGAGCATGAGAAAGGAGGCTGCCTGTGGATTTTCTTTATTTCCTGGTCGGATCCGATGCCGACACTATTCTCTGGTGGCAAATGGTTGTCCGCGGGATTCTGATTTTCTTCTATGCCTTGTTTCTCGTTAGAATCGGGGGCACGCGCATTTTTGGCAAAAACACCAGTTTCGACATTGTACTGGGGGTCATTCTCGGCTCTATTCTTGGCCGCGCTCTCACTGGCAATGCCCCCCTCCTCCCAACCACAGCAGCAGCTACCGCGCTCGTGTTATTGCACATGTTGCTGTCAAAGCTATCGTTCTACAGCAGAAACATCGGCTATCTGATCAAAGGGAAAGAAAGGCAGTTGATGGAAGATGGAGACATTCTTTGGGATCGTATGGCTAAGAGCAGTATAACCCACAATGATCTGTTGGAAGCGTTGCGGTCAAATGGGAATGTAGCTGAACTGGAAAAAGTCAGATCCGCCTTTCTTGAGCGGAGTGGGGACATCAGCGTCATAAAAAAAACTCAATAGAGATCTTGTCCATCCTAAACTTATCCCAACTCACCAAGCCAGCGATCGAGAATCTCGGCGAGATTCTGCAACCGGACCGGTTTTGCGACGTAGTCATTCATGCCCGCCGCAAGACATTCATTGCGATCGCTTTGCCCGGCGCGGGCCGTAAGGGCAATGATTGGAATTCTGTGGCTCAGCACACGCGAGCTCGGGTCGCGAATGCGAGCGGTTGCCTGAAAACCGTCCATCTCCGGCATCTGGCAATCCATCAACACGAGATCGTAAGAATTATGCTCAAGTGCGAGAATCGCGTCTCTTCCGCTTCCCACAACCTCCACATGATAGCCGAGTTTTTCCAGCGCAGTCTGTACGACAATCTGATTGGTGACATTATCTTCAGCCACGAGAATTTTCCTGCGTTTCCCGGCAGTTTCCCAGCCGGAATGCGGAGAGGCCGCAACAACGTTCTCCTCAGCCTTTGCAGGCGTCTCTTCTCTCGCCGCCAGGTCCAAACATTGCAAAAGCGGGGTCAGACGGACCGGCTTGGCTACAAACCCGGAAAAGCCCGCCTGCCTCAGACGCGTCACGTCCCCTCTCCAGACGCTATTCGCAAGCAAAATCAACTTGGTCTCTTTAAGCTCCGGGCAGTTTTTGATCTTGCTTCCAAGCTCGATGACATCCGTTCCGGACAGCATGGTGTCCAACAACGCCACCCGGTAAGGATCCTCTCTTCGTGCGGCTTGAACAAGCATGTCGAATGCGGCATCCGCAGTGGCAGCCTGTCCGAATCGACAGCCAAACGATCGCAGAAGCATTGCCAGCAGCATCCGGTTGGAGTCGTTATTAACGGCTATGAGCACATTCATGTTGCGGCAATCAAGAAGCGGAACCGACGTGTCCACGCGCTCTTTATCCTGTTTCAGGAATGTCGCGCTAAACCAGAATTTTGAACCTTTGCCTTCAGTGCTTTCAACCCCTATGCCGCCCCCCATCAGTTCGGCGAGCTGCTTTGAAATGGCAAGGCCTAAGCCAGTGCCGCCGTACTTGCGGGTAGTGGAGCCGTCCACTTGAGTGAAAGGATCAAAGAGAATACCCATGCGATCCTGCGGAATGCCGATACCGGTATCTGTGATCGTAAAAAGGATCTTGACCGTGGTCGCATCCTCGCCAATGGGTGTGACTCGAACCAGTACTTCACCTTCCTCGGTGAATTTGATGGCATTGCCCACCAGGTTGACGACAATTTGCCTCAACCGGCCGGGATCGCCGCGCAATAACAACGGCACCTCGGGCTCCAGCATGCAGATCAGCTCCAGGCCTTTCTCTGCAGCACGAACGCCCAGCATTTCAGCGGCATCCTCCAAAATAGTGCGAAGATCGAAGTCCAAGTGCTCAAGATCAATTTTGCGCGCTTCAATCTTTGACAAGTCCAAGATATCATTTATGATATCCAACAGAGTCTTGCCGCTGGATCGCACCAGCTTCGCATACCGTCGCTGCTCGGGCGACAATTCCGTTTCCAGCAGCAGCTCGGTCATGCCAATAATGCCGTTCATCGGGGTACGGATCTCATGGCTCATGTTAGCCAGAAACTCGCTCTTGGATTTATTCGCCAGTTCTGCTTGAGCGGCCATCCGATTCGCGCTTTCAATGGCTTTCGTCAGTTGCTGGTTGGTATCCTCCAGATCGCTCTTGGATCGCTGCAGGGCTCGCTCAACTTCCTTGCGATCGGCGATTTCCCGGCGCAGTACGTCGTTTACCTTGCGGACCCGTTCCAGCAGCTTGAGGTTTTCGAACCGCAAGGAGATGGCGGATGTTATGGTGTAGTGGTGAGTGAATGAATAGCGCAGGATGGTGAAAAGATACAGGACGATTAAGGAGCTCAGGGTGTATGCGAATCGTCCGCCCTCGAATACGCAGCGGAGGCCATAGAGCAGCATGACCGGTCCAGCCCACAAGGTCGGTGCCAATTTGATGGAAGAATGGGATACCGTGGTCGCTGCGCAAAGGCTGGCCATCACCAGAACAAAAAGAGATATGAGCCCTTCATTACCGGTCGGGAAAATCAAGAAAGCAGAAGCTCCCCAGATCACTCCTGAGTAAGCAGCCTGGACTAGATAGCTGTTCTTCCAAAACGTCCCGTCGAATTGCCCGTCCCTTACTCTGGCGAATCTGTAATAAAAAAAAGTCCTGGCAAAAACAACGGATAAGACCGTAAGAATCCATGCAATTATCCTCACACCGGAAACAAGATCGTGCACCACAATGCTTAGAATCAGAGCAACAACAAAAGAAGTGACCTGCATTGTCGGAACCTGCCGCATGGCGAGGCGGACCTGTTCTCTCATGATGTCTTGATGCAGGTTGTCTTCAGGCATATTACCTTCTCATGGTTCGTTTCAAAATTATCGCTGATCCTTCTCTTGATTTCCGCTCATATTTCTTATACCAAATTGATGGTAATCCATAACGGCTTCCACTCGAAATGTCTACTTAAGGGAGGACACCAATACTCGACAAATTTTTCTTTTTCTACTAATATCACTTGCTTGTAGCTATTCCTCAAGATCCTAAACAGTATTTCTTGATAGGAGTTGAAAATGCCCGAGTTCGTTTATCAAGACCCGTTCCCCCTTGTAAAAGACCAAACCAAGTACCGCCTGCTGACCAAAGATTATGTTTCGGTTGCCAATTTTGATGGGAAAGAAATCCTCAAAATAGATCCCGAAGGATTGACTTTGCTGGCCAACAACGCCATGCGGGATGTTTCATTTTTGCTTCGACCGGCTCATCTGGAGAAGCTTGCCGCCATTCTGAAGGACCCTGAAGCTTCCGCCAACGATCGCGGGGTAGCCGTCGCCATGCTGCGAAATGCTGAAGTCTCCGCAAACGGCGTCCTGCCTCTCTGCCAGGACACCGGCACCGCAACTGTTGTCGGCAAAAAAGGCCAACAGGTGTGGACCGGCGCGAAGGACGAAGAGTATCTCAGCAAAGGGATCTTCAAGACTTATACCGAGGAAAACCTCAGATACTCCCAAACGATACCCCTAACCATGTACGACGAAGAAAACTCCGGCACCAATCTGCCGGCTCAAATCGATATTTATGCGACGGAAGGAATGGAATACAAATTCCTTTTTGTTGCCAAGGGTGGAGGCTCCGCCAACAAGACCTATCTCTTTCAGGAAACCAAGGCACTGCTTAACCCTGCCAGCCTGGAAAGATTCCTGGTGGAAAAAATGAAGACCCTTGGGACAGCCGCTTGTCCCCCCTATCATCTGGCTTTCACCATTGGCGGCACCTCGGCGGAAGCCTGTCTCAAAACGGTCAAACTCGCGTCTGCGGGCTACCTTGATTCTCTGCCGACCCGGGGGAACAATGGGGGGCAGGCCTTCCGCGATACCGAAATGGAAGAAAAGATCATGCAGGCAGCTTACCAGTGCGGCTACGGCGCTCAGTTCGGCGGCAAATATTTCGCCCTCGATGTGCGGATTATTCGCCTTCCTCGGCACGGAGCTTCCTGCCCGGTAGGAATGGGAGTCTCCTGTGCAGCGGACAGAAACGTAAAGGCCAAAATAAACCAGGATGGGATCTGGGTGGAAGAGCTGGAGCGGAATCCCGGACGCTTGATCCCGGAGCAGTATCGGGGAAAGCACGAGCATGGGGTCGTAAAGGTCGATTTGAATCGTCCCATGAAGGAGATTCTTGCTGAATTGAGCAAGTACCCCGTAACCACTCAGCTTTCCCTAACCGGCACACTCATCGTCGGGCGCGATATCGCTCACGCCAAGCTCAAAGAGCGGATTGACCGGGGCGAAGGACTCCCTCAGTACATGAAGGATCACCCGATTTATTATGCCGGGCCGGCCAAGACACCGCAAGGCATGCCCTCGGGGTCCTTCGGCCCTACCACAGCCGGCAGAATGGATTCCTATGTCGATCTTTTCCAGTCACATGGCGGCTCCATGATCATGATCGCCAAAGGCAACCGCAGCCAGCAGGTAACCGATGCCTGCAAGAAGCACGGCGGCTTTTATCTGGGCTCCATAGGAGGCCCGGCAGCTCTCTTGGCGCAGGAGAACATCAAGAAGGTCGAAGTACTCGAATATCCTGAACTGGGCATGGAAGCAATCTGGCGGATTGAAGTGGTTGACTTTCCCGCTTTCATCCTGGTCGATGACAAGGGAAATGACTTCTTCAAGCAGATTTCATGCTGACAGTTGTTAAAAAAACTGACAACAATCGGAGGTAACAGCTGACATCGATTTTAGTCTAGGAGCTTGTCCGAGAACTGTCATTTCGAGCCGAAGGCGAGAAATCTTGTGCTTGCAAGTAACTGATTTTACATATTTTTCACTACGGTACGCTCCGTTCGAAATGACAAAAGAGGCATTCTCGGACAAGCTCCTAGCAGTTCTCATTTTGGAGCGCGGGAGCTCGCACCATCCGAAATGAGAATTGCTGATTTAAACTTGCAGAAAATGCCCTTTTTCAATTACTAGAGCAAGTGGGGGGGGGAGGTCTTTCTAATCAGCAGAGGGGAAGTCTCGTGATCACTGTCAGCTGCCCGAAATGCAACAAGGTTTACAGCTTTGACGAAAGCCAAATTCCTCTCGATCTGGAAGTATTGCAGTGCAAGTTGTGTGGAACGTACTTCTTTTTTGCACTGGACGGCGAAAGCTCAGCCCTTGAGGACTACCTGTTCCCTGATCCCGTTCAGGAGGAGTTGGATAGAAAAGAAGAGGCTCTCACTCCATCCTTAAACTGCTATACCGATCAACCCGTTTTGCAGCATGAAAAGGATGAGCAAATTGTTGAGCTCACCGAACAGATGCTCATCGAAGAGGAAACTGCCGTCTCTCAACCAGCTTCGGGAGACGG
>JAVEVM010000144.1:0-7060 GCA_034005055.1 Desulforhabdus sp.
TTATATCGATGTGCGGTTGACACTGCTAGCCATCGCTCCAATGCCTTTTTTGGCCTTCTTTACCCGGTACTTGTCTTCACGGTTGCATCGTCGCTTTAAGAGTGTGCAAGAACAATTTTCGGTGCTGACCGAGTACGTCCGTTCCACTTTCAGTTCAAACAGACTGATCAAAGCGTACAATCAGGAAGAGCCGCAAGCTGGTAGGTTCATGGAGCTGGGAGAGACCTATGTGCGGAATAACTTAAAGCTGGCGACTGTCTATGGAACCCTGTTTCCACTGTCCGGTTTGATCGGAAACCTGAGTCTTCTGCTGGTCCTTTTTTTCGGCGGGCAAATGACTATCAACGGGGCCATCAGTGCTGGAGATTTTGTGGCTTTCATCACCTATCTGTTCATGATGACCTGGCCCATGATGGCTCTTGGGTGGGTTTCTGATCTCTTTCAACGGGGCATAACCTCGCTTGACCGAATAGACAACCTGCTGCAGGAACAGCCAAGGCTCAAAGCGCTTGAAAAGCCGACACCGGCCGCGCGGTTCACCGGATCCATTCGCGTTAAGGATCTCTCTTTTGCCTATCTCAACCAGCAAAGACTCGTCCTTCGAGACATTTCTCTGGATATCCGACCGGGTCAGTTTCTTGGCATCGTAGGACGGACGGGAGCCGGTAAAAGCACCCTTTGTCACCTCCTGGCCAGGCTCTACCCGGTACCTGACGGAACCATTTTTTTCGACGGCATGGATGTGAACGAACTTTCTCTCGAGAGTGTACGGGGCGCAATAGCTTATGTCCCCCAAGAAGTAGTCCTGTTTTCTGAAAGTGTGGCCTTCAATATCACCATGGGAAAAAAGGATGCCGACCCCGAGGAGATCGAAGCAGCGGCAAAAGCGGCAGCTATTCACGATGAAATAATGGCGATGGCCGATGGGTATCAAACCCGGATAGGCGAACGGGGTGTCAAACTGTCCGGAGGCCAGCGGCAGCGCCTGGCCATTGCAAGAGCCTTGTTGCTCGATCGGCCGATCATCGTCATCGATGACGGGCTCTCCGCTGTGGATATGGAGACCGAGCACGCCATCGTACGATCGATCGCCTCTTACCTGAAGAATCATACCTGTATTATTGTTTCCCACAGAATAGCCCCGCTGGCCGATGCTGAAGAAATCGTGGTTATGGATGACGGCCGCATCATAGAACAGGGAACCCATTCTCAGCTCCTGGTCAAGAGCAGCTTTTATGCCACCATTTACCGGCAGCAGACAAATGCTCCGGCTTCCCTAGCGAGTCAGGACGATGCAACATAGTTACGGCTATTTTGAAGAGGACCATCTCGGTCAATACGGCAATGTAAGACTTTGGCGCCGCATCTTCGCTCTCATTGGGCCCTATTGGAAGTGGGTGCTTTTGGCCGTGCTGCTCTCTTTGCTCGTCACCGTTACCAGTCTTGCTCTGCCTCGGCTCATCCAATTGGGGATGGATGATTACATCCTCAAAGTCGAGCTGCCATCAGACCAGCGCACGGCCGGGCTGTCCTATCTTTCCCTGGTGTTTTGCGGAGTGATCCTGCTGGGCTTTATCACCAATTTTCTTCAGGTTGTTGTGCTGGAGTGGGTGGGCCAAAGGATAATGCACTCCCTGCGTCAAAGCCTCTTCACCCATCTGCAGAATCTGGATTTGTCGTTTTTCAATACGCATCCGGTCGGAAAACTTGTCACCCGTGTCACCAACGATGTTCAAAATATGTACGAGATGTTCACATCCGTTATCGTGACGCTGTTCAATGATGGATTGAAGCTTATCGGCATCATGGCGATTCTTTTTTGGATGAACTGGCGTCTCATGCTGCTATTGAGCATTATGCTGCCGGTAATGTTGATCACAACCCTCTGGTTTGGGCGGCTGGCAAGGGATGCTTTTCGAGCGATCCGCACTCATCTTGCCAGAATCAATGCATTTATCCAGGAAGCCGTTTCCGGTATTTCCATCATCCAGTTGTTTCTTCGAGAAAAAGACACCTTCGACAGATTTGCCGATTTGAATCGCGTCTACTACCGATCTACCATCCATCAGATCAACATCTTCGGGTTCTTCATACCCTTGATAGAGGTAATGAGCTCGCTCTCCATGGCCCTCATCATCTGGTATGGGGGACGAGAGATTTTGCAGGAACACATGACTTTGGGGATTCTCACCGCCTTCATCTCTTATATGAGGCTCTTCTTTCAGCCCATTAGAGAGCTGTCGCAGAAATACTCAATTGTACAATCGGCGATGGCTTCCGCTGAAAGGATCTTCGAGCTGCTGGAGACACGCAACGCCCTGCCGGCTTCGAAGGCCCCGGTCGTTTTGAGAGAAATAAGAGGGGCCATTGAGTTTAGCGACGTTTCTTTTGGGTACGAGTCTGATCAGATGGTGATCAATATGCTCTCTTTTCGCGTGGCACCCGGCGAAACGCTGGCTATCGTCGGCGCGACCGGTTCAGGAAAAACGACTCTCATCAATCTGCTGGAGCGGTTTTACGATCCTTGTGCGGGCATGATTCGAGTGGATGGCATTGATCTGCGGGATCTTGATATGCATTGGCTAAGAGATCAGATAGGGCTCGTCATGCAGGATGTTTTCATCGTACCCGGCAGTATAAGGGAAAACATCCTTTTGGACCTGCGGATTAGTGAAGAGCAGATCGAAAAGCTTGTCCGCTTGTCACAATTATCGGCACTGGTCGACACTCTTGCTGACGGTGTTGAAACCAGGATCGGCGAAGGTGGGATGGATCTATCGGCTGGGCAGAAGCAGCTGTTGGCGTTTGCCCGAGTTCTGGCGAGAGATCCAGCTATCTTGGTGCTGGATGAGGCGACCGCCAATGTGGACAGTGAAACTGAAATGCTGATCGAGCAGGCTATACAGGCGGCTTTGGCCAACAGGACCAGCATCGTGATCGCCCACCGTCTTTCCACCATCAAGCGGGCGGATCGGATTTTGGTCATGGATCATGGCGTCATAGTCGAACAAGGGAGCCACGAAGATCTCATGGCACGCGCGGGGATGTACTATCATATGCAGGCGCTGCAAAACGACGTGCGCCGCAATGCTTAAGCACAATCAAGAATATCGTCCACCCAAAGGGAGCGGCATTTGAGGGACTGCTCTAAAATAACCTTTACAGCAAGGTTCGCCAGTAAGCTCGCCCCTCCTCCGGCGAAACGCCTGGGAGCCTGTCCGAGAGCTCGTTTCTGCTGTAGCGCAGCCCTTTACGGCTGCCAAATCAGGCAGGGCTGATGCCCTGTGCTTCGAGCTCTCGGACAAGCTCTTAGACCGAGTGTAGGAGCGAGCTTGCTTGTGAAGAGCAGAGCTTTTAGGTTCGATATTCCTTATCAGCAGTTGATCGAATCGCCGCTCGGCTACTTCAACGCAAAAAGGCCCCAATCTTGCCGGCAGCATCAAGATCAGCGCGCACCTCCTCACTGCGAATCTCTTCCACCGACCCCCCCATGTTGAGAACTCGCTCCAGAGCAAGCCAGACCATATCAGATCGTTCTTCCAACTGCTTGGAACAATACGGACACAGGAGATTTTCAGGAGCGTGATCGAGCAATACGTCACACGAGGCGCACCGGTAGCCCGCCATTTTCAGTCCGCTCGAATAGATGAGCCGATAAACCCGTCCCTGATTGATGGTGCTGAGGACGGAACTGAATCCCAGAACCGCCTTATCGGCCGACTTGGTTTTTCTCGCCATGGTGATCAAATCATCTACGATATAGCGTTCGCGGTCTTTTTCTACCTGCATGATGACAGGGTAGGAGAGCTCCAGGACTTCCTTGACCTTGGCATTGGCAGGCATCCGCAGCCTCTCCATCACCCGGGAGGCTACGCTCTTAGGCAGCAATCGCTGCAATTCAGCCGTTATCTCCTCGGGACCGGCCAGAAGGATTCTGTCGATATCGTATTCTTGACTGATATCATGTAACGTGTCGGATACATCTTTAAGAAACCAGTTGCTCCAGGTAGCTGCCCGACGCTGCAGGGTCATTTGGGAGCGCATATGGTCGGAGCCCGCGGTGGAGCGGTGTCTGAAAGGCGGCGACTGGAAAATGTCGGAGACTTCCTCAATATCTCCTATTGTGATCACGAAAAATCGGGCCCTTTCTCGGTCCGCCAGAACTACGCCGTATCTTTCGTGTTCATCCCTTGCCTGCAACAAAGGTCGAACATAGGGCGTCTCTCCGAACCAAGCCTGACTGGCCATCGGAATTGGAAGATCTTCCTGCAGAAAGAAACTCTCCGATACGTCACAGAATAGGGCTAAGCTTTTTCCCTTGGGCAAATGCAATTCCACTTTCTGCCGGGCCCAGTTGGCGTCCTCTTGGAAGTGACGAAATTTCTCCTCATCCTCGATTTGAGCTTCCACCTCTCTTAGCATCTTATCCAGCACTAACTTGTATCCGCCTCGTCGATTGGCCGCATCGGCAGGATCAAGGTTTAAATAAACACTCAAGATATGAGAGCCTTCCTGGATCTGCTGGGTCATTAAATTCTGAATCGTGTGGTGCTGAAGCAAACTCATGTAAGCCTCCTTTGTTAATATTTCAGGTGACCTGTTAGTTTACTCGCTGATTTCGGCTGCAGGGAAAACCCCTCTAACTTTGAGCTCATCCCGAGATTTGTCTTAGTTCAAAACAAGAGTTTAAGCATTGGAATAAGAACAATAATCAAAGGTTCAAGAACGAGCGCTGGAAGAAAATTTGCCAGTCGCATCTCTTTTAAGTTAAGCAGCTTGAGCCCGATGCCAACGATGATGAGACCTCCTGTTGCAGTCATTTCGATGATCATGGGCTCGGTCAGTATTCTGTCGAAGAGTCCTGCAAATAAAGTGATGCCGCCCTGGTAAAGCAATATTGAAAAAGCCGAAAAAGATACTCCCCAGCCGAGGCTGGCTGAGAAGGCTATGGAGGCAAAACCGTCCAGCATGGACTTCACGGTCAATAAGGAATAATCTCCTGACAGTCCGTCCTGTATGGACCCGAGAATGGCCATGGGGCCAACGCAGAAAACCAGACTGGCTGTTACAAAAGCTTCACTGAATTTGCTGGCATGCCCTTTTGACAACATCGACTGCAGAAAATTACCCAGGCCCTCAATCGTATCACTGATTCTGAGGAGCTCACCGACCAGTCCCCCACAGACCATCGCGGCCAAGAGTACCAGGACGTTTTGAGTTTGCAGCGCCATTTGCAGGCCAATCAAGCTGGTTACCAAACCGAGCCCATGAACTACAGTATTGCGCAAATTTTGCGGAAGCCTCGAACCCAGGGAAATTCCCAGGAGACTACCTGCCAGAATCGCTGCAACATTTATGAGAGTTCCGGTCATCATTTCGCCTCGCGCAAAGGGAGGGAAGAGCCGTCACCAAAGTTGTTGTTTTCCATGTTCTTGACCCTTTCAGCCAATGGAGGATGCGAATAGTGGAATTTCACATAGAGCGGGTGCGGATTAAGATTGGCCAGGTTGTCTGTCGCCATTCGCTTGAAGGCTGCCGCGAGTGGCTGCGGATCTTTCATCATTTTGGCAGCGAAGCTGTCAGCCTGACGCTCAAAGCGTCTCGATAGGGTCAGGTAAAGAGGCCTGAAGAAAAAACCGCTCTTTTGCCAGAAGATGGCGATAAAAAACAAACCAATGTAGGGATTCGAAGACTCGAAGCCAAAAGTGGAATACAAGAGGGGCCAGTTCATGAGGTGGTAGGTTAGAATAAAACCAACCAGAAATGCAATTTCGAAAAGCAGCAGCTGTTTTAGAATATGCGATTTTTTATAATGCCCTGCCTCATGAGCCAGCACCGCCAATATTTCTTCGCTTGGGTGTGACTGGAGTAGAGTGTCAAAGAGCACGATTTGTTTGGTTTTGCCGAGACCGGTAAAATAAGCGTTGGTGTGCCTGCTTCGCAATCCCGCATCCATCTGCAATATTCTTTTCACCCTGATGTCGTTTTCTTCCATCAGGTGCATGATTTTGTCCGCCAGCGACTCGTTTTCCAACGGAATGAATTTGTTGAAAACAGGAGCGATCATAATCGGGTAGAGTATTGCCAGCGTAATCTGTACCAACGACACGAGTAAAAAAGTCCATAGCCACCAGTAAACTGGAGAAACCGCGATGGTCCAAAAAATGAGGAGAAGAAGAGTACTGGATATTCCGACCGAAATCGATCCCGATTTGAGGTGGTCAGTTGTCCAAATCTTTCGTGTGGCTCGGTTAAAGCCGAATTCTTGCTCAATGATGAAGGTCTCGTAATAATCGAAGGGCAAGTCCACGAGGTACAGAATAACACCTGGAACGAGAAAAAACAGCAAGCCCGCGACAAGATGGGGAACTGATTTGTTCAGAAACGATGCCAATGCAGGCATTGAACCTGAGAGTATCAACAACAGCAAAACACCGTCAGCCACGAGCGATCGGACAGTGTGCATGCGGCTTCTGGACGCGGTGTATGCGTTTATTTCGGCCAATTTTGCACCGTCGACAACCCCGATAAACGCGGGAGGAACATGATTTCCTTGTTGCAGCAAGTATCGGATGTTTAGCCGCTCGAGGCAAAACTGGAAGCAGGTCTGAAAGAGAAAGACCGACACAAAGCCCACTAATAGTATATTGACCTGAATCACGTTCTATTAAGATTCCCATTGTTTGACGAGCGTACCGTACCGTAGATGCCGGTTCCATCAAATTAACTGACATTATAATTCAAGGAGATAGCAAGGGAAACGGGGGGCAAAAAAACCCGATGCAGTGAAAACTGATCGGCCAGACATTGATTTCCGGCTATTCCGAAGCTATATTGAGACATCTAAAAGAAGCCTCCGACATGTAGATTAACAAAAGGATTGTCATCTGGGAAGGAGTGTAACCATGCCTGTATGGAAGTGTAATACCTGTGGAAATACAATTGAGGTCGCTTCACCGCCCGAAATCTGTCCTTCTTGTAAAGAAAAATGCGAGATTGTTGACGTTTCTTGCTATATCCCCGAATGCGGCGGTCCAGAAGCGGGTACAATTAACCCTCA
>JAVEVM010000145.1:0-7033 GCA_034005055.1 Desulforhabdus sp.
CCGCCGGTTACCAGTAGCGTTTTCATAAAATCACTTGACATGCTTTGTTCGATGCGTTCAAAAGGCTCTCTGAATGTCTCTTTCTGCCATTTCTGCCGAAGCAGAAATCGGCAGGCGGTTGAATTCCAACGGACTTCCTTCGGACATGAAGATTTATCTTTGCGGTTGAGTCGATTGACAATGATAAAAACTCACCGGAGATTAAACGCTTTTTTCTGTGGTCCGTCAATTGTATGTTTCACGTCATTTTCCCTATATGGAGTTGTCAATATTGTCAAGTAGGCTTAGAGTTTCGCTCCACAAAAACGCGATTTTTTGTATTGCCTCACCTTCGGAAATCATGTTAAAGAGGCACGATTTGCTTTTGATCGCACACCCTCAAAACCTTTTGGTGCCTGAGAAAATAGCCAGGTCAAGGGAGGGTGGAGGAACAACCAGAAGGAGATTTTATGGCAATTGTCAGCATGAAGCAGTTACTAGAAGCCGGGGTTCATTTCGGCCATCAGACGCGCCGCTGGAATCCCAAAATGAAGCCTTACATCTTTGGTGCGCGCAACGGGATCTACATCATTGATCTGCAACGTACCGTGCGGCTATTCCATTCTGCCTATCAGGTTGTAGTGGAAAGCGCCGCAGCCGGCGAGACGGTTCTCTTCGTCGGTACTAAGCAGCAAGCCCGCGACACGATTCTAGAAGAAGCGCAAAGATGCGGCATGTATTTCGTCAATCAGCGCTGGCTCGGCGGCATGCTCACCAACTTCAAAACCATCAAATTGAGAGTGGATCGGCTCAAAGAGCTTGACTCGATGGTCGAAGACGAGAGCATCAATCGATTTCCGAAAAAAGAAGTCTTGCGTCTGATGGGCGAACGGGAAAAGCTTGAGAAGAATCTGGGGGGAATTAAGGAAATGACGCGGCTCCCTGGAGTCCTTTTTGTGGTTGATACCCAGCGGGAAAACATAGCGGTAGCGGAAGCCAATCGTCTGGGAATTCCCGTAGTTGCTGTTGTGGACACCAACTGCGATCCTGACGTGATCGATTATCCAATTCCGGGCAATGATGATGCCATCAGGGCAATTCGTCTGGTCACATCGAAAATCGCCGATGCCTGCCTGGAAGGCCGCCAGCGCTACGAAGAAAAACAGCAAGCGGTGCAGGATAAGGAAACGCCTTATCTTGAGGAAGTTCCAGCCGGGCAGTTGTTGCGTGAAGAAGAAAGCGGACCCGTGGTGGAGATTGTCAATCCCGTCAGTGACTCAAAAGCTGAGGAAGATAACGAGTAAGTCGGAACTATATTGACTCAACAGCCCGGATCATCCGGGCTGTTTCGATTGGCTCCATTATTTGTAAGCGGCTTTCGTTTAGATCGTATTCGTCTTTGTCCCTCACAATTCTCCTACTGATTGAAAACCTTTCCGCAATGGAAGGTCTCTGGCAGCCGGAGTCGGGAAAGAGAACACCCGAGGGGGCGAATGCCGTTGGATGTTGGATCCTGACTTGACAATCGGCTCAAGCCGACTCACCGATTATTTCGAATAGAGTTACAGGAGGTTTCAGTTGGAAATAACAGCTACAATGGTTCGAGAATTGAGAGAAACCACCAGTGCCGGTATGATGGATTGTAAGAAGGCTCTGCAGGACACCGGTGGCGATCTGCAGCAAGCGGTCGATTTGCTGCGCAAGAAAGGCCTCGCCAAAGCCATGAAACGGGCGGGCAGAGAGGCCACGGAAGGAATGGTTCATGCCTACATTCACGGCGGCGGCCGTCTGGGCGTGCTGCTGGAAGTGAACTGTGAAACGGATTTTGCCGGAAAAAGCGAAGACTTCCAGGAGTTCGTGAAGAATGTCGCGATGCATATCGCAGCCGCCAATCCGTTCGGCATTCAGCGGGAAGATATATCGCCGGAGATCGTCGAGCGGGAAAAAGCCATCTATATGGATCAGGCAAGAGAGTCGGGAAAGCCCGAGAATATCCTGGAGAAAATGGTTGAAGGCAAGATGCGCAAATTTTATGAGGAAGCCGTTCTAATGGAGCAGGCCTACGTGAAGAATCCGGATATAACGATTCAGGATTACCTCAATGAATTGGTTGCAAAGATAGGGGAAAAAATCATCATTCGCCGTTTCACCCGCTATCAACTAGGCGTCGAATAGGTAGGCAAAATGAACGAAGGGAAACCCCTGTATCGAAGAATTCTTCTCAAATTAAGCGGAGAAGCTTTGATGGGGAAAGAGCCATACGGGATCGATTCCGATGTGCTGGAACAAATCGCCGAGGAGATTGAAGAGATCCATCAAATGGGAATCGAGATCGCTCTGGTGATTGGCGGAGGCAATATCTTTCGCGGAGTATCCGGAGCCTCTCGCGGCATGGATCGCTCCACTGCGGACTACATGGGCATGCTGGCCACTGTGATGAATGCCCTGGCTCTCCAGCAAGCCCTCGAAAAACATGGAATCGCCACTCGCGTGCAATCGGCCATCGATATGAAAGAGGTCGCCGAGCCCTACATACGTCGTCGGGCCATAAGGCACTTGGAGAAAGGCCGTATTGTCATCTTTGCTGCCGGAACCGGGCTGCCTTTCTTCACCACGGACACTACCGCCGCTCTCAGAGCAGTGGAGATCGGCGCTGAAGTGTTGATGAAAGCAACCAGAGTCGATGGAGTCTATGCAACGGATCCTGAAAAGGACCGGTCGGCGGTCAAATACGAAAGGATCAGCTTTACCGAGGTCCTGCAAAAAGATCTCAAAGTCATGGACGCAACAGCAATTTCCCTTGCCAGGGATCAGAATATGGAAATTGTAGTTTTCAATCTGACAAAACGGGGTAACATCATGAATGTTATTCTGGGCAAACCGGTGGGAACAGTGGTGGAGGGATTCGGTCATGTTGAATGATATTTACCAAGATATGCGGGATCGCATGCAGAAAGCTCTCGAGAGTCTGGATCGAGATTTGAAGAGGCTGCGAACGGGAAGAGCTTCCGTATCTCTGGTGGATGGAATCAAAGTGGAATATTATGGAACTCCGACGCCTCTCAACCAGTTGGCCACGCTTACGGTCCCCGAACCGAGGACCATCATGATTCAGCCCTGGGACACCACCGTGATCGCTGAAGTGGAAAAGGCTATCTTGAAATCTGAACTTGGCCTGACGCCGATGAATGACGGCAAAATCATTCGCATCAACATACCTCCGTTGACCGAGGAGCGGCGCCGCGAGCTGGTTAAGGTGCTGAAGAAAATGGCCGAGGAAACGAAGGTGGCCGTAAGAAATATTCGTAGAGATTCGAACGAGATGATCAAGGATCTCAAGAAAGAAAAAGAAATCTCTGAGGATGAGCAATTCCGGGCGCAGGACGAAGTTCAGAAAATCACCGACGAGTTCATCGCCGGCATAGATACGATCTATAACAACAAGGAAAAAGAAATCCTGGAAATCTAAGGAATGCATCAGCTCGATATCAGTCAACTTCCGCGCCATGTCGCCATCATCATGGATGGAAACGGGCGTTGGGCCAAAAGGAGATTCCTCAATCGCATCGTCGGCCATGAGGAAGGAGCGAATTCGGTTCGTGCAGTCGTCCGCTGTTGCCGCGAATTGGGCATTCCATATCTGACACTGTATGCTTTCTCCAAAGAAAACTGGCAGAGGCCGGAATCGGAAGTGAATGCTCTCTGGCAGCTGCTCAAGCGTTTTCTGGTATCCGAATTAAAAGAGTTAATCGACAAAGAGATCCGTTTGCTCCATATTGGCGATCTGGACGGCATACCCGATGATGTGGTGAAGGAGCTGTTGCATGTCGTCGAGCAGACGAAGCATCTGAATGGTCTGGTGGTGAGCCTGGCCGTCAACTACGGCGGCAGGCAGGAGATCGAAAGGGCTGCAAGACTTTTTGCCGCTGATGTCAGAAGAGGCAGACACCTTCCAGAAGATCTTTCGTCTGAATTATTCGCAAGCTATCTCTTTACACGGGAATTGCCCGATCCCGATCTGGTGATCCGCACCAGCGGGGAGCACAGGGTCAGCAACTTTTTGCTCTGGCAGCTTGCTTACGCAGAGCTCTATATCACCGATGTACTCTGGCCCGATTTCAGAGAGGACGAATTTCTCGACGCATTACGTGATTACCAGAGAAGGGAGCGGCGTTTCGGCAAATATGAGGAGCAGATTCCCGTCGAACGTGCGGTTGTCGGAATTGATCAATGATCTCGAGTGCTCTCTTGAAGATGCCTCGCATCCACTTCCAATGACCTGCTCGAATTATAATGCTCAGGGTTGCGACCGGTGAGGTTGGACTGGCGCCAGTGGAATTCACACAGGCAGCGGTGGGTCACTGCTCTTTTGATGGCTGCGCCGGTGTTGGCAGTACTGACTGTCGGTCCGTACTGGAGTTGGTTTCTGTTGGTTGCTTTGCTGGCCGCAGCAGGGCTTTGGGAATATCAAAGAATGGTTTTTCAAGAAGGCTTGCCGGTAAAGTGGCAGGCCTTTTATATTACTGCCGGCCTGTTACTTCCTTTGGGAGCCTCAGTTGCCGGTTCTGACGGCCTTCATGCCGCGCTCTTCTTCGTCTTCTTTGCGGCATTTTTTACTGCACTCGCGGTCTCTCCGGAAGACGCCAACGGACTGTCCCGTCTCGCACGGATCTCTATGGGCTGGCTTTACATCCCATATCTGCTCTCTTATGTTTTGTTGATAGGGCGAGCGAGCACAGGGAACCGATGGGTCTTTTTTGCCTTGCTTGTGACTGTTGCCAACGATGCCGGCGCTTACTACTGCGGCAGACACTTAGGCCGTCATAAGCTATATGAGCGCGTCAGCCCCAAAAAGACGTTGGAAGGGTCTGCGGGTGGCCTTGCCGCAGGAATGCTGGTGGGTAGCCTGTTTGGTCTGCTGTTTCTTGAGACGGTTTCTGCAGGTTGCCTGATATTGCTCAGTTTTGTACTGGCTCTCGTCGGTCAAATCGGTGATCTGATCGAATCACTAATCAAGCGCATGAACGGGGTCAAAGATTCGAGCAACATATTGCCTGGCCATGGCGGCATTCTGGATCGTCTTGACAGCTTACTGTTCGTTTTTCCGGTCCTCTGGTTTTTTGTGAATTGGATTAATTGTCGTTAGAGGTTAAAGTCAGACGTAACACATTGCTAATTTAACGGTTGTGCATATGGCGAACAGAGTTCTCAGCATCCTTGGCTGCACCGGATCCATCGGGGTCAATACCCTGGAGGTGGTTCAGCAGTTTCCAGATCGCTTTAAAGTTGCAGCACTGGCCGCCGGGCGCAATATTTCATTGCTTCGTGAACAGATTGAAAAGTACAAGCCTCGACTGGTTTCCGTTCTGGATGAAGAATTGGCGAACGATCTGGGTCGAAGCCTGGGCGGATCGAAGCCCGAGATTCTGTTCGGTGATGAAGGATATGAGCGGGTTGCGACCCTGCCCGAAGTGGATATGGTGGTCTCTTCCATGGTTGGAGCGGTTGGGCTTCTTCCCACGATCGCAGCCATAAAAGCCGGCAAGCATCTGGGGCTGGCCAACAAAGAGACCTTAGTTATAGGTGGTGAGATCGTGATGGATCTGGCCATCCAGAACGGCATTCGCATCTTACCCATAGATAGCGAGCACAGTGCCATTTTTCAATCTTTGCAGGGAAACCATCGCAGCAGCCTCAGAAGAATCTTGCTGACCGCATCGGGAGGACCGTTCTTTGAAAAAAGCCGGGAAGAGCTTGCAGCTGTAACCCCCCAGGCCGCTTTGCGACATCCGAACTGGTCCATGGGACAGAAGATCACCATTGATTCCGCCACGTTAATGAACAAAGGCTTGGAAGTCATCGAGGCGCATTGGCTTTTTGGCGTCCCGACAGAACACATTGACGTGCACATTCATCCGGAAAGCATTGTACATTCAATGGTCGAATACATTGATGGGTCGGTCATCGCCCAGCTGGGAATCCCGGACATGAAGATTCCGATCTCCTATGCACTCGCTTACCCCGAAAGATTGCCCGTGCAAAACCCGCCTCTTGACTTGTTCCGTCTACAGAGGCTTTCATTTTATCCGCCCGATACGGATAGGTTTCCCTGCCTGCGCCTTGCCTACGAAGCTTGCACGCGCGGATCCACCATGCCGGCGGTGCTCAATGCGGCCAATGAGGTAGCGGTTCAAGCCTTTTTGGAGAAGAAGATCGGATTCCTGGAAATCTCGCAAGTGATAACGAACGTTATGGATCGGCACAAACCTGGCGACAAGCTCGAACTGGCCGCCATTATCGCGGCGGACGGCTGGGCGCGGCAGGAAGCCCAGCAAATAGTAGAGAAAAAGTGAGGATTCAGCCTTGGTAACAACGATTATTGCAACCGCCATCGTTCTTGGTGTCTTGATATTTGTCCATGAGCTTGGCCACTTTTTAGTGGCTAAATGGGCGGGGGTCAGAGTACTGCGTTTTTCGCTCGGCTTCGGACCCAGAGTTTTCAGCGTCGTGCGCGGCGAGACTGAGTATTGTATATCTGCGATTCCATTGGGTGGATACGTCAAGATGCTGGGGGAAGATGCGGAAGAAGAAGTGCCGGAACGTGACATGGAGAAGAGTTTTCCGGCCCAGTCGGTGTGGAAACGAATCGGCATTGTACTGGCCGGGCCGTTTTCCAATTTGCTCTTCGCCATCATCATTTTCACTCTGGTTTATGCTTTTTCCGGAATTCCACAGCTTACCACCGAAATCGGCACGGTGAATCCTGACTCGCCGGCTGTTCGTGCAGGCCTGCAAACAGGCGATCAAGTGTTGACCATCAATGATGAGCCGGTATCGGAATGGGACGAGCTCTCCAACTTGATCCAGGAATATGGAGAGCGGCCTTTGATATTGAAAATCAGGCGCGGTGAAGAAACTAAAACGATCAAGGTGACCCCTGAAGTGCAGGAGGTCAAGAATGTCTTCGGCGAACCAATCAAGCGTCCCGTGATCGGCATAACGGCCTCGGGGAAATTCGATATCAAGAAGGTGAACCCTTTTTTGGCGGGTTACT
>JAVEVM010000146.1:0-7030 GCA_034005055.1 Desulforhabdus sp.
ATTACAGCATGGCTATGAGTGCAGATTCAGACTACCGGGATGCACATCAGTGCCTGCGCCTCCTGGACGGGATTGAATCTCGGACGCGACGCCCCAATTAGAAAAAACGAAGAAAAGTTGTGTCTAAAGCTTCCATGATTCGATGCAGTCTGAATTCATTCATCAGGGGAGAACTCAGAGTGTGATTGGGAGCCATAGGAAAAAACTCACAATGTCTGTTTTCCCCTTGACATAGGCGTGGTGTTGAGTATTTTGATACAACCTACACGTGGTAATTTCATTTTCCTGATTGCGAGAATTGACTTCTTCTGCGAGCTCTTCTGACCCAATCGAACTACTTGCTCAGTGCTGCGACACGCAAGCGAATTGCCGGTAGCTTGACAACGCTCACAATGCCCTTCTAAGTACAGCTCCATACCAACAAATCGTTATCTTAACGGCGTTTAGCGGCCAACGGGGAGGCCTGTGATCTCTAGATACACAAGGGCCGCTACCTCGATGCTGATGGGAGCCGAATTTTGACCAGAAAGGAGGTGAGAAGTACCAGTTAAAGGGGGATCGTTGTCGTTCCTCTGGAACCAAGTATAGCTCTGGATCAATACTTGAGTAGGTTCTAACTAGTGGAGGTAAGATATGCCAGAAAAGCGAGATATCGAAATAAATAGCCGGGCCGACACGATAGGTCTGATGGACATGGATGTCAGACCTTACCCGGTAACTCCGCCACCTTCCTATGATCAGGTCAAGCCTGTTTACGAGAGAAGGAAGGCCTTGGAGTTCTGTGATTGGGCTGAAGACAATCTGAGATTCGAAAAAAGATATGCAAAAGATGAGGCTTTATCAGGACTGCGCGTGCTGGACATCGGACTGTGGCGACTGGGCCATAAGTTCTGCGCCTCTCTGTTTGGCGAAGCCGGGGCTGAAGTCGTTTCCATCGAGCCGCCAAGCGGCGACCCCCTGAGAAAGCTCACCCCTTTCGGCCGCGAAGAGTACTTGCTGCAAAACAGGGATAGCGGCGAAAAGTGCGGCATGGAGTTTGTCAACGAGACGGTCAACACGCACTGCGTGACCCTCGATGTCGAAAGCGCGGATGGTCGCGAGATCTTCAAGAAGATGGCCAACAATGTCGACGTCTTGATCGACGGCATGCCCCCCGGTTACATGGACGGACTGGGGATCGGCTACCGCCAGCTCAAGGAAGTCAACCCCAAAATGGTTTACGTTTGGGTAGGCATGATGGGCCAGTGGGGCCCCTGGAAAGACAAGCAATCCAAGTTCGGCCAATGGGAATTGGAACCGTTTGCCAGTTGCGCCAACTCCTGGGTGCACAACACCGGTTTGGCCCAGGATCTGCTGCCCCGCGGCAGAGGCGGCGATCCGACCCGCTCCGGCGTCTGGCTGGCCGACTATGTGGCCGGCGCCCAAGGATTCATTAATGCCCTGGCGGCTCTCTACTGGAGGGATGAATTGGGTGGAACAGGCCAGATGGTCGAGGTCACAGGCGCTGAAACCTTGATGGATATCATCGACTTCGATATTACCTGGTATGGCTTCAATGCCAGCATCAAAGCCCGCTCCGGCGGCTGGGACCCCAACCTCAACCAGTATGCCTGGAACCCTTGTAAAGACGGCTACATGATGATCGGCGGTCAGACCGACAAGCTGTGGTACAACATCGGCTTCTGCCTGGAGCGTGAATTCACTCAGTTCGGCCGGCTGATCCATGAAGACCCGTTCCTCAAAGAGATGGGCGCGAGGAACGCTCTGCACGCCCTGATCAAGACCTACTCCTTGACCGCTCGCTGGCTGAGAGACACCAACCGGGTCGAGGCCGAAACCAAACTGCTCGAGTATCAGCTGGCAGCAGGGCCGGTCATGTTCATTGATGAGGTCTGCGAATTCCCCCACTTCAAATACCGTCCCTGGATTTACGTCCAGGAGACCGACTACGGCCCGTTGCTGATTGCTTCCAGCCCGGCCTCCTATCAGGTTCGCGCCCCGTTCCGGTGCAAGTGGATGGGTAGAGATCTAGGCTACGACAACTACGAAATCTACCTGAAATGGACTGGAATGACCCAGACCAAGGTGAACGAAATGAAACAGAAGGGGGTGATCTAATGGCCAAAGACCCAAGAGTAACACATATTGAAGACCTGCCAGGCCCCAAGAGCAAGGGTGAGATGGAAGAATGGAAGATGCCCTACGAGGAGTACTGCAAGAAGGCCTTCGACGTGGGCAATGAGCACGCCAAGCCAAGGGCGCTTAAAGGGATCAAATGGCTGAGTTGCACCATGTATATTTTTACGCCCCACTCGGTGGCCAACCTGGCCGAGTTGGGTGCCGAATGCGTCAAGATCGAAATGCCACGGATGGGTGACGCCATGCGTCACACCTCCCCGTTCAATGAGTGTTATTTATATCCGTTGCACGATACCCGCCCCATGACCGGCACCGGGCTGGGGTTCACCAATGCCAACCCCAACAAATATTTTCTCACCATGGATTACCACATTCCGGAAATGGTGGAAGTATTCTACGGTCTGGTGAAAAAATTCGACGGACTGACCGAGCTGTATCGGCCGGGGACGCTCGACAAGTGGAAGATGAGCTATCGTTACCTGAGCGAAATCAACCCTCGCTTCATCTATGTTTGGGGCGGCGGCTTCGGCTATGGTCCGAAAATCTTCGGCGGCTCCTACGACATTTTGGGCCAAGCCCACGCCGGGCTCGCTTCGGTGACGGGTATGCACGAATACATGGGCGGCCATTGCACCAAACAGACCAACTGGGTTATCGACTGGCAGTCGGGTAACCTGATCACGGCTGCGATTTTGTCGGCTATTCACCACCGCAGGAAAACCAATCTGGGGACCATGATCGAATTCTCCCAGGTACAGGTTCCTACCCGCATGCTCGGACATACCACCACCATGTACGGCAAGTTCGGCATTGTTCGGCAGCGCTGGGGCAACTGGGATACCCAGCTGGCGGTGCACGGCATCATCCTGTGCGGCAAATCGGATTTTCCGGATGCCGAAAATCCACAGGATAAGTTCTGCGCTCGTTACGCCATGGTCAGCGCCTTCCAGGATGCTGACTTCAAAGAGCTGTGCGCCATCACCGGCATGCAGGATTTGTACGATAAGTACAAAGCGCACAAGGACCGGGTGGAAGGCGAAGCTCAGGTTGAGATCTATGCTGCTCTGGAAAGATGGGCCGCGGATAAATCCAGGTCACAAGTCTGCAAGATTTTGAACGATGCGGGTCTTTTGGCCGAGCCCGTGCGCAACGACCGCGAGGTTTACGAGAGCCCGCATTACCGGGAGAGGGGCACCGTCAGATGGCTTGACGATCCGCTGTTCGGTGACATGTTGCTCCATGCCGGATATAGCTGCGGCCATATGGAGAAGACCCCCAGAAGGATCAACTGGCACTGGCGGCCGGTGGGTGCGGATAATAAGAAGATCTACAACGAAATGCTCGGTATTCCGCTCTCCAAGATTAAAGAGTGGTATGACAAGGCCTACATCTAAAAGGAGGCAGCTGTGTGTGATATAATCTGGTGCAAGAAAGAAGTGGGCGGAAAGCCATGCGACACCATCAACTACCTGGACCCTTACTGCTTCTGGAACTGGGAAGGGAAGATCAACTGTGCCGAGTGCGGGACGGTTTATTACATCCATATGATCCAGGGCTTCATGTACCTGGGGCCGGAAGAGAGGCCCGGCGAGGAGCCCGACATTAGGCCTTTGTATGCGGATAAGCCCTTTGATGGCTATTCAAACTACCGCCCCGGTGTTGAGGGCCGGACCAGACCCTACGAGTGCAAGCCGAGGAAGGAATTGCTGGGTGTTGCCGACATGGTCAAATTCAGCATCCGCGGCCGTCCGGTGCGCGGCTGGCGCCCTCAGCCGCCTTCCGCCGGCTTGGCCGGAAGCTTCGGCTTCAACTGGGATATTCAGAAACTATCGCCCGAGGTGTGGGAGGAATATCAAAAGAAGCTCGCTGCAGGCGAAGTCAAGGACTGGTAACTAGAGAAAGGAGCGTTGCATGACACAGCAGTTAACGCCTGAAGATTTCCTGGATACTGTATTGATCCCGGAAAAACAGAGTTCCCATATTTGCTGGCAGTGTAAACACTTGAAGCCGGTCCTCAAGGGCTCCAAGTTCCCGCCCGCAGACATCATCGGCTGGTGCAAAAAGATCCATTGGCCCCATTACTGGTGCGTAGCGGATTTCAACGTAATTAAGAAGTGCTACGCCTTTGACGCCAGGAAGAAAGCCTAATATGGAAGCAAAAGTCCACAAGGAGCTCGATGTCCTCAAGGGGATGTTGGACAACTGGAAAACCGGTTTTTTAAGTTGGGCATCCCCGGACGGGGATAATGACTATGTACTTCTCGAATTCAGGGAAGAGATCCAGTCGACCATTTATCCCTATGTCAGAAGGTTGTTCGAGACCAGTTACCTCACTGACTCGGAGGCCAAAGAGTTCATGATTTATTGCTACGGCCAGGTTGAAGATCTTCGCGACCGGTTGAAGGGAGTGGAGACCAACGATAGCTATAAGGAGGTTTAATATGCCTGAAAAATGCCGTGTGGTGGTCTGCGGCTTTGACCCCATGCTCGTAAAAGCATATGTGGCTGCCAATGCAAGGGCTCTCTGGTGGCACATATCCGACGAGCTGTACCATGAATTCGGCATGAAGCCGAGAATGAAAGTTACGGGAAAGCTGCTCAAGGTTTACTCGGGCAAGACCGGTGAAGAGGTAGCGGCGCCCAATGAGCCATTTGAGTGGGAATGCTCCAAGGAAACCGGTCTTGTGGTGCTGTTGCCGGGTGAGGTGATCAAGAAGTATATGCTCACGGAATTTCACTTCCTGGAGCTGCTGATTGACACAATCGACGGCAAGGAAGTTTACCCTGGCAAGGAAATGGTGAGCAAAAAGTGGTGGCCGTCCGATAAGCTAAAAATGGCTTATTCGCTCGATTACATTGCCTAACCGGTACGAATCAATGCACTCAATATTATCTCCCCCATAAGCCTGGGGGAGATAGCACTGCAGCCATGATCCCCCTTTTCGGTTGCTGCGAACAGGGGGATTTTTTTGTGCTCTTTAGTGCGCCGCCCAAATGAGCTTGTTATTTTTGCACTGGTATTCTATTTATTTAGAGTATGTGCCGAGTTGCTGAACGGAAAACCACAAGCGTTTGCTGAGGAAATTAGATGACCAATAAATCAAGAAAGGACGACGTGCAGGAATTGAATCAACAGCTATTTCCGTTTATCGAGGATGAAGAGCTGCCGGAGGAAGAACCCGATCATCCGGGTTGGCTGTCGATTGGTGAGATCTTGAAAGTATCGCATCCCGTCTTTGAGAAGAGCAAGTTCCTTATCGGATATCATCATTCCAGCAATGTCTACGTACTCGCAGGCGATTACCTGACACTGGTTGATCCGGGCAACGATTACACCATTTTTGCCGAGCTGGAAAAGCTGGGATACAGTCCGTTGGACATCAAAAAGGTCGTTCTCACTCACGGCCACCGCGACCACTGCATGGGCGTATTCGAAATGCTGCGATTTCCGCCCATCATGGAAAACAAAACCGTCGAGATCATCATGCATGCAGCCGGTCCTTCTGAGCTCAAGAAAATGATCACGGACGCCGGCTTCCCCCCGACCGAGCTGAAGGGTGGAGAAACTCTGGAGCTGAGCGGCTTTGAATGGGAGGTGATCCACACGCCCGGCCACACCATCGACGGAATATGCCTCTATCATGAACCGACCAAAACGCTCATATCGGGCGATACGGTAGTGCCCGAGGCGGTCAGTGACGTCGATAAAAACGGCGGAGGAAGATGGGACCACTTCCTGTATGCGATCAAGCAGCTGATGAAGAAAGAAATTGCTCATTTGCTTCCTGGCCATCGCGTGCCGGTGGCTGTCACCGGCCGTCGGACTATCGAAGAAACCTACGAAAATGTGCTGATGAAGATCCTGGAAGTCACCCCTGAAGATAGAATAAGCTGGATGGAGGGAGCGAAACTGCTGGGCGAAAAAGGACTCCTCGAAGAAGTGGTCTTTTGTTGTGATAAAGAACTGACCCTTAGGCCGGAAAGCCTGAATGCCATGCAGTTGAAGGCTCTTGCGCTGAATGACATGGGTAGGTGTGCGGAAGCTATTGAAATATTGGACGAGATCCTGAGCCGGCAGACGGATGACGTGTATGCTCTGACCGCAAAGGGGCACGCGCTGCTGGGGCTGCAAAAATATGCCGAAAGCCTGTGTTACTTTGATGAAGCCCTGGCGAAAGCCCCGGAAATAACGGAAGCCCAGGTGTTCAAGGGCATGGCCTTGACCTTTTTGGGCAGGCATGATGAAGCCATGGAAATCGAAGCATTCAAAACCGAATTTATGTCACGGTTCAAGGACCAGATTGACAAACGGAAAGAAGAGCTTAAATCGGATGATGTCGAACCGCACTCATAAGTGTCGAGAGGGCCATGATTCTAGCCTTGGGTGCTGATGATGATAGGCGCTGGAGAACAACAATCTTATCCGAGCAGTCAGTCCCGATGATCAATCAGAGCGATGGAGCATTAATGTATGAACGATGAGATTTCGACGCTTTATCAGGCTGCAAAAGCTTTAATTACTTACATCGATAAGGAAGAAGTATTTGATAGAGCCGCTGCCGGTGGATGCAGCGGTTTGGACTTCCACCAGTCGGACACCTTTTATGATTTGATCGTGCAGACCAGAGAAGTCGTAGCCGAAATTGAAAATGGAGCAAAAAACGAAGTCTCAGACGAGGAGAGTGACAAGAAGGTCAGGGCAGGGGAGGCATACTCGAGATTGTTTGATGCTCTCAAAGCTCTTGCAGCGCACGTCGAACAGGAACGTGCTTTCGACTAGGTTACCGATCTTGGGCCGGTTGGGTTTGAAACCCATCAATCGGAGGCTTTCAGGGAAGTTGTGCGAACGGCGCATGAAGCCTTAAAAGAAGTAGAGAGCCGCTTTGAATAT
>JAVEVM010000147.1:0-7027 GCA_034005055.1 Desulforhabdus sp.
CTCATGACTGAAGACGGTCTTGCTCTGGTGCCTCACCTGACGGACCAGCAAGGAAATCCCCTTGAAGTCGGCAAAGAATACGTCATGACGCCCAATGGACTGGCTCTCATTCCATATCTGAAAGATAAGGAGGGCAACAGAGTGGAAGTCGGCAACGAATATGTCATGACCGGCGAGGGGTTGAAACTGGTACTCAGCCGCGGCATTAAGGGCAGGCTGGTGGATCATGCCGACAAGCCATTGTCCGATGTGGAAGTGCTGATAGCCGGCTCGGAGTATAAGAAAACAACTTCAGCCGACGGTTCGTTCACTTTTCCGTTCATCGAAGGCTATGTCAGGTTTCAATTTAATGTTCCGGGTCTGCCGGAATGGTGCAGTGTCAATCAAGTAGATAATCCGTCAGTCAGCCGTGAACGTTACCCGGACGGTTGGAATTTAGGCACGGTAAAGCTTCCCTGTATCCTTACTACGACAGCAGAGGGCAAGAACGTCTGGGCAACCGCAAGTAGAGAATATGTTGACAACGGCGATGGAACCGTTTCGGACCTGAAACACGGCCTGATGTGGGAAGCCGAAGTCAAGAAGAGCAACGTTTCCTGGAATGCGGCCGAAGAATATGCCTCTAACCTTACTCTGAGCGGAAAGACTGAATGGCGCCTTCCCTCCCCGGCCGAGCTGGAGTCTTTGCATGAGGCGGGCATCGCCTGTACCTGGAGCGGACCTGCGGTAATCCGTGGCGCCCTGAGTTTATGGAGCGCCGAACACGTTGAAGATTCAGCGCTTGTTTTCAACGTCTGCTCGGGTAAGAGTCGAAAAAGCAGCGGGCTGGACGAAGGCCCCCATGTCAATGCCGGTGTACTGGCGGTAACCCAGCTGAAATGATCTCTTATCGACGGTGACTCTCGTTTGAGCACGCCACAGTCTGCGTTCCAAAGAGCTGAATGCAGGTTTTGGCGTGCCGGACTGTTGAGCTCTTACTTGACGGCCAGCCACCTGCAATTGCGGAAGGCATCGATAGCGGCCAAGAGGCGCGCATGATGCTGATCGTCTGTAAGATCGTCCGGTTCGTACAAGCGTGCCATCATAATGAGGTGCAGTTTAAGCTCGGACAATATCCGGGAAGCATCCTCATCGGGCGAGGCGGTGAGTGCTCCTTCCAGTTTCAGCAAAAAGGGATCTATTTTTTTGTACCACGTAACGCGGTCATCTTCCGGCCACAGCAACATCGCTGCCGCGAGCTTTTCGATTTCATCAAGTGTCGTGAAGGCGTTTTCCATTGATTTCACCGCTCATCCGAACGAATTGAACGCTGCCAACCCTGTTCTATACGATTTCAGTGTTCACACTTTCTTGTCCAAATTTTAATATAATACGATAAATTCAAATTTAAATGAACCGTTCATTGCTTTAGGCAACTCAGGCTATAAGGCTGCAAACTACCGGTAATGCGCTGTGGCAAGGAGAGAGGATGGATTTTCCGGATTCTAGAGAGGTCATTGTGGTAGATATCAAGATGAAGTTCTGGTCGATGGTCTTTTTCATGGTGAAATGGGTTATTGCATCTATTCCCGCGATCATCATACTGACAATCATCTGGGCGATCTCCGTGATGATTTTTCAGGCAATCACCGGGGGTGGCATCATGTGGCATGGCAGGTTTTTTCATCCGTCCGCCATGTGAGCTTCCGCGAGCAGATCTCGCCGCTGCAGCCGAGTGAATGGCGAATGCTTTGGTGCAGGTAGCGAAGAAATGGTGCTCGTTCAACAAGTTGATGCGTTTCAAATAAGAAAGGAGCAGGCATGAAGCCGTCGGGTTCGAACAAGCTCGAAACACGTCCCTTATCAGCATCCTGCGGCATAGCCGAACAATGGAAGGCAATGGGGGTTGCCATCGGTGAAATGAGACGCGAGAAGAATCGGCTAAGCGTATATTTGGAGAGCGTTAAAGCCAAGCGTCCCTGGTGGCGGCGCTGGCTTTCCGTCGGATAGCTTGCATTCAGGGGGGCACCTTATGAGAATTATAACGCATCAGGACTTCTTACAGGTGTACACGCACGATCCGGCAGCCGTGCCGGGACGAATCGAATCCATCATGACGGTCATCAGGGATGAGTTTCCCTGGGAAGAAACAGGCTATCCGGCCGGCCTGGAGGATATTGCCGCCGTGCATAGCAGGTCCCATGTGGACAGAGTCAGTCGGCAGGGTCTCTATAACATAGCAGCTCTTGCGGCGGGGACAGCCATCGAGGCTGCCGAGATCGGGCTGGAGGAGCCTTCTTTTGCACTGATCAGGCCGCCCGGCCACCATGCTTCAGCGGATAGCTCCTGGGGCTTTTGCTACTTCAACAACATGGCGATCGCCCTGGAGCATCTCAGGCGCAGCGGCCTGATACGAACCGCCTATGTGCTTGATTTTGACATGCATTTTGGCGATGGAACGGTATCCATATTGAGAGACAGAGGCTATGTCGCCATACACAATCCGGATGCCGACGACCGATTGACCTATCTGCAGCAGGTCGAAGAGCATCTTGCTGCGGCCCGGGTGGACATCATCGGGGTTTCCGCCGGATTTGACAACCATATGCAGGATTGGGGCGGACTGCTGACGACGGAAGACTACCAGGCTATGGGCGCCATGATCAGGGCGGCCTGCGACCGGCTCGGCATTGGCTGCTTTGCCGTGCTTGAAGGAGGGTATAATCAACACGTTCTTGGCCGAAACGTGCTCGCTTTCCTGCGGGGAGTAAGCGGCAAGATGGGTGCGGCCGCGGAACATCCCGTCGACAACTCGAAGGGGGTGAGCAATGACACCGGCGAGTGAGCGGACAGACGTTCGAGTTATGTTTCCGGACGACGTTCAGGACTTCATGAGAGAACATCAAGAAGGGACATACCTGCTGTTGGATGTTCGCCAGCCGCTCGAATATGAAGATGCTCATCTGCCGGGGGCGAAGCTGATTCCTTTGCCGAAGCTGCCTGACTCCCTGGATCAGCTGGACAGACAAAAGCCGGTCATTGTCTACTGCGCAGTCGGGGGACGCAGCCGCATGGCCGCACAGTTGCTCAGCCATCGTGGCTTTAAGGATGTGTCTCACCTGATGGGCGGTATCGATGCCTGGACGCAGCCGGCCGCATCGGGGCCTGTTGAGCTCCACTTGCAGTTCATTCGGGGTGATGAGAGTCCCTTGGAGATGATATCGTTGGGCCTTCGCTTTGAAGAAGGGCTCAAGAAGTTTCACGAAGCTGTTAAAGAGCGAACGACCGACCTTGAACTTGCCGATCTTTTGACTTCTCTTATCAAGGCCGAGGAGAGTCACAAACGGACCCTTCTGGAGCTTCTCCCTAAAGATAAGCAAACCTTATCCGGGCAGTTGTCTCCGAACGACGCAAGCGTCATGGAAGGCGGCATAGACGTGGAGGACTTCCTGCAGCGGAATAAACCCTATCTGCAGACGGTCTCCGGCTACCTGGAGATGGCCATGATGGTGGAAACGCAGGCTTTGGATCTCTATCTCCGCATGGCGGCCGCGTGTGCACAGCCCGAGACGGGAAAGATCCTGCTTCAAATATCCGAGGAGGAGAAAGCCCATCTCGCAGCTTTGGGCGCTCTTTTGGAGCAAAAAATCAGATGAGCTCCAAAAAGAAGTCTATTCAGCCCGAGATCATTCCCGCCTCTTTTGCCACCTACACGAACCTGCAGGATTTGATCGAGATTCTGGGCGAAAAAGCACATCTGCTGCGCACGCTTAAACCGTTCGATTTCGGTAAGCGTGTGAGAAACGCGGATGAAGCGACGGCTTTGTTGAATCAAATCGCCAACCTGACTCATGAAGCTTTGGGACTGCATAACTGCGTGCCGAAAAAGCCCTGCTTGGTGCTCACCGAGAAGCTGACAAAGCTGCCTGCGATCACGTTGAGACTATATCTTGTTTACCTGCCGATAAGCCTCTTATTGCTCTACATAGTGTTTTCAGTGCCAACCGGCAGCCTTGCCTTCTTGATTGCGCTTGCTGCCGTGATTCTGGTTTTGGCTGTTCCCTACCTTGCTTACCGTCGCACTCGTCTGAACCTAGAGCATTCCTGCAAATACAGAAGGGGCGCTACAAACCGGGCGGTGATCGAAATCGATCAATTGCGAAAAATCCAGTTCCAATCCTACCTGACTCATGAGTACGCTCACCATCTTTATTACGAGCTTGGGGGTCGGTCCGATGAGGCCTGGCTGCGCGAAGGTTGGGCGCGTCTGGTACAATGGCATGTGATGCAGAGACTTTACCGCAGTGAAGAAAATTCGGCTTTCCTGCACCATGTCCTGCTGCAGATAGTGGGTGAGCTGAAGTTTGCCTGTATCGTGCTCTCCAGCATTCTGCGCGTGCGACTGCCGTCAAAAGTGCGCCGAATCCGTACGATCTATCGCAACGACCCGTTTTATCGATTGCTGACCGGCACTCCGGGCTTTAACTTGCAAAGCCTGACCAGACACGCCGTTGGAACCGCGAGCTGCTTTCTGGCTGAAAGGCGCGAAGGGCCGGACCGGGCACTTCGTGAAAGCCTGCAAAAACCTTTTGGTGCAAGTCATTGATTCCCATCGCTGGTTTTCGAGGTCCTTCAGCAGGTGTACCGGCGCGAGGGAGAGAGCGTGCCGGTACGAGTCGGACGGTGGCGCCTTCGTTCGAGTGCTGGAGGTGAATGCTGTGGGCTTTGTGATAAGCTATCCGGGCCTGTGGCAGGACGAGTCGGCCACATAACAAGGATTGCACGAGGAACGCTCATAACCTCGCGTCCTGTGAATCGCGGTGTCGGGCCTGACGACAGATGCATTGTCCGGACCGAGGATTTTGAGCTATCCTTTCCAGAAGAGGAGGTGGCCGAAAATGCCAGTAAATGGAATGAAGTTGAACAGAGAAAGGCAAATGGGTACCAGCATGCGCTCTACAGGCACGGCGGCACATGCCCTCCATCTGGAGTAGATTACGATGGTTAACTGGCATCGCTTCCGACCATCGGATTTTGAGTACGATTTTGAACGGGATAAGCTTGCACTTCATGAGGTGACGTTCAACGAAGCTGTTGAGTGTTTCTTCTCGGATTTTGAAGTACGCAGGAACAAAAAATTCAAAGACCGCTTTCAATTGATCGGTGAAACCATCGGCGGTCGCAGCCTCAAAATCATTTTTCAGCTTAAACCGAAGAGCGTTGTACGCATTATCACGGGATGGCCGATATGACTGAAATGGACAAAGTCAAGAGAAAGAGACCGTCTGAACAGGAAATCGACAGAATCGTAGTGGAACAGGCCGATGATGATTCGGTTTGGGAAGAGCCAGTACGGGTCCGCAGATATAAAGCAGCCTCTCTATCCTTTCCTGGCGAGCTTATCGAAAGAGCTTCCTTTCTGGCAAAGCTCCATAGGGAAAAAGGGGCTAAAGAGTGGCTTACGCGCATAATCCGCGAACGGATTGAACTCGAAGAGCTTGCATTTGCTCAGGCAAAACGAGAGCTCAAAGAAAAACACAGGATGCCCAACGAAGGTGTTAAGCGGACGAGCGACCACACGTGACAGTCATGGGTTCTATGAAGCTACTCACCTGTAGTTGGGCAAATCTGGAGGAAGTGTGCGATGAGCAAAGCGACTACCGGCAATGCTCTTACCGACAAGCTCTGATTGCATCCTGACTGTGAGAGCAGAATGCGGCGGATTTTCGCTGAGTCTGCGGAAATTGTGCAAGAGCTTCGCCCCAACTGGTACCGCATCCGGTTGCACGGTCAACACTTGCGCTTGTTTTTCGGTCGGTTAATCGTAATGACTCTGGAGGGTTCCTACGTATGGCTCACCACCGATCCCGTTTTCCAGCCGGTGAGCTTTTCCTCTCTCGCCTCATGGCGCTCGGATGAAATTGGCGTGCGACCGATCGACGCGAAGAGTGAGCCCTATCCAAGGTACAAGATACCGCCTTCTCAAAATGGGTTCTACACTCCTGCAGTCGATCCGCGCGGAGTGGAGTGGCTGGCTCTGCGTGCCTCGCATATGTCATATCTGAAGCGCGTTGCCATCTTCGGTAGAGCGCCGGATAGGCGTACTGTTCACGACCCTTCCACGACAGAGAGCGCCAGTCAGACACAGGAATATATTAAACAGCGATACAAGGGCTAACTTTCACTGGAGCCGACGCAAAAAGCCGGGCGCTGCTCAGTTTGTAGTTGGGACGGTAAGACCGCGTGTGCTCTTCGATATGATTTGTTGTGTAAGTCTGATTCGGCGGACGTGCTTCTTTTCCGGGACGCACCAAGCGCATCGTGTATATAATGGGAATTAGGCTTTGGATTAGTCGACAGCGGCCTGAGCGGAAGATGGCAGGGAGAATATGGACAAGGTCATGTCAGTTGATGGGGTTCCGATAAGGCTGACCGAAGAACGATGCTTCCGTATTGTGGAAAACCACGACGACATGGTTGGCCATTATGACGACGTCCTGGAAACCGTTGCCGATCCCGATCTGGTGTTGCCCTGGTATCGCGGCTCGCTGATCGCCGTCCGCAACTATGGAGGGAAGCGATATCTACTCGCCATCTATCGAGAAGTGAGCCGTGACGACGGATTTGTCATCACAGCGTATTTCGGTAGTAAAATCAATTGAAAGAAGGCCATATGGAAAAGAACATAGCTTCTCAGACAGTAGAATCGGTAACGCTAGCTGTCCCTTTGCTGCTCAAGTTTCCGGAACGACGATTCTGGGTGGATTATGATGCGGAGGCCGATGTACTTTACATCAGCTTTCGTCGTCCCCAACAAGCAACAGACACGGAAATGACGGAAGAAGGGTTGTTGTTGCGTTACAAGGGTGATGAACTCGTTGGGATAACGGTTCTGGATGCATCAACACGTTCTCAGTAAGGCAAATAAGCAGGCACCGTTGTTCCAAAAACCGGAATGCCGTGCCCAACCGGGCAATAAACCGGTCACGCGCCACGCCTTGGTTTTATGATAAACACAGGTACTACGGTGCGTGCCGCTTTTCGCCAC
>JAVEVM010000148.1:0-6995 GCA_034005055.1 Desulforhabdus sp.
GATGTTGCGGCAACAACTCGATGTAAGGATAGCAGTGGGCGGCCTTCCTGGCCATACCCATACGGGACTGGCCTAGCCAATCCCTATTACCCTACCCGTAGGGTAGGGGTTTCCACTTCGTACTAAATAGTCCCTACCGATATTTTTCAACAAATCTTTATTTGCATTGCAATAATAATTTACATTGAAATGAGGTGAGGTGCGCCTGTTTTCAAATATTCCATGTTTAAGAAAATGGTCTATCGCTGTATGGTAGTCATTACCCATCACAACTTTCACATCTTCATTGTTTTCGATGTAGTAGGCTGCATTAAAAATAGGTGAACCTGCTTTTCCTGCCGCTAGTCCCTCTGCAATAAAATGTTTCCGCAAAGCCTTGTCTGATTTTTGTGCGAGTTCAGTTTCGACCTGAGTTCTATAATAGTTGGCGTCAAACAAGAGCTGGTCAAAAAGTTTTTTTCGTTTGAGGAAGTTAAGCATGGGCTTTTTGGGCAATATATTCTGATTAAATAAATGTATGCTATGCCAGGGTACGCTCTTAGTCTAAATAATGCAACAAGACAATGAGATGGGCATAATTGGATTCTAGAAATCAGAAAAGTTTAAAGGCGAAGAGCTTGCTTTCGTTAATGATAAATTGGCAAAAGCAAAATTGCCACTCCTAATGTCAAAGGGATCTCTATTCACTAGAACTTTAACTTGTTCCTGTGCATCTTGATTCTCGTTTTCAAGGAAGATATCAGCTCAGATTAAAACTGGCTTTCCGAAAATTTCAGGCCTGATTACGATTTACACAAAATCTGGAATGCTTGGCTTAACAAAATGATGGTTCAATATTCGCAGCACTGCCGTCGAACTCCAATTCTTGCCACGAATTGTTTTGAAGCCACGAGCATTCAATTCCCGTGCTATTTGCCGCAGTGACTTGTCCGTGCCGATGTCCTCGATAACTTCATGCATGTTTGCAGCGTAGTCCGCTGCCTTCCGCAATTTCACCTCCCGCGCTGCCTTGGTATCACCGCTGCCGGGGATCTGTTTGCCGTCAACAAAGCAAGGATTGCCAAGCCTGACGCCACGTTTCTTCGCTTGCTCTAGTGCCGCTTTCGTTCGCTGGGAGATTAGCTTGCGTTCGTGCTGCGCCATGGCAGAGAAAATATGCACCGTCAATTCGTTCATGTCCGGTTGCTCTGCAACGACGAAATTGACTCCTGCCTTGCTCAGGGAGGTGATGAAGTGCAAATCCCTGCTCAACCGATCCAGCTTCGCTACGACCAACCTAGCGTTCTTTAACCGGCAATCCTTAATGGCCTTCTTGAGCGCCGGTCGGTCATCCTTGCCGCCAGATTCAATCTCAGTGTATTCGGAGACCATCTCCCAGTTGCCACCGTTCAGGTAATCCATGACTGTTTGTCGTTGAGCATCTAACCCAAGGCCACTGTTCCCTTGTCGGTCAGTTGAAACCCGGTAATAACAGACGAATCGCCCTTCCATGGTGTCTCCATATTTTGATGATACATTTTCTCATACCTTCGATAGACATAATGTATCACAACAATCAGAAGCATACAAAGTTTTTTAACCGAGTCAAAAAGCCTTGCCCAAACCTTGCCCTATCCGGGGCGATGAGGTTAGGATAGTCGAGCCTTGTCGATTCCTTGCCCGCTAAACCTTTGGGAAAACTTTGGAGTGATTTTTGGGGAAAACCTACCCAAAACCTCACCAGAACCCTTGTTAAAACCTTGGTTGTTATGCCCCCTTTAATCGTGTCAAAAAACCCTCTACCTTTTGCTTTTACCTTATCCCTCCGGTTCCATCCCAAACTCCCACTCAAGATGCTCCAACCAATCGAAGGCCTTTCCATCTTGGCGCCTTCTGCGGTAATCCTTAATGGTTATCAATGCTGCCGCACCAAATTGCCTCAGACAATGTCTTTGCGTGTCAAAAACATCCTCTAACGCGTCCTTCATAAAGAGAGCCCCCAACGCTGCCCAACGATCATCCAGCAAAGATGATTCGCGTGCTCCTCCTCTCGCCGCAGTCGTTCAAACGTTTCCCAATGCATCCCTTTTGGCTTGAAGGCCACCGGTATCGTTAGGTTTATATCTCCCTCCAGGCGCTTGCGAATTTTTCTCGCCTTCCTCATCATACGGTCAGCTACGTTTTCATGCTGGGAGGCATAATTCAGGTTGTGGCAGTGGCGGCATAGAAAATATTTTCCGGCCCTGCATAATACAGCAACTCTCGCATTGCACTGCGGACACAGAAACCAATAGCGATATCCACCGTAATTGCAGGATGAGCGTGAGAGCTGGATGGTTTGCTCCACCGGAGTCCATTGCCCATCACGGTCCCGGTGATTGTATGCAAGCACGAAAGTATCACCAACCATTCTCGCTCCGACAGAACCACTGGGTGATCCGTTGCAACTCCATTCGATTGATCCTGCATAGCCTGGACGCAAGCACCCTTGCTGTTTGAGCCAGCGAATGTCGATACGATTGTACTCTTCAACCGTAGATTTAGCGTCCCATCGACGACCAGATCCGTAGCCACCCATTGGTCACCTCAATTTATTTATCGAAATCAAAAGGTTAATTTTTTTTGCTCTGCCCGTGAGCGCATCATCGAGACCGAAGCCGTCATTGCATGTTCCTGTCCGCGAACCTTAGCGAAAGCTTACGCATGAAGCCTGATGGATTGTGCCCCCGAGTTCACCGATGGTCTGGAGATGCCACACGACTTTGCTCTGAAATCAACCTCCTTAGAGAAGGAAGAGGGCGTATCTGAGAGAACGGTATTAGAAAGGGCAAAAGAGAGAATCCACAGGTGTGTGCATATCAATAGCCTCCTCTACTACTATGCACATTCTACATGTTAGGAACTGTCCTTCTATTGCTGTCATCATGCTAATTTATTTAAATATATGGTTGTGTGTATAAAATTACGTTTTTTTCGTTTTTATATACATACACCTCTGATGCTTCATTCGTTCGCTGCTACGTAATCCTGGTACGCTTCTACCAGTCGGCGAGTTTCCTCGATCCCCAGCTCTCTTTCATGCTTTGGATTCACCGCGGCTTCAATCTTCATCTCAGCGAAATACTGCATGACTCGATCTTTATGCTGACGCTGGCACAAGCAACCGTCATGCACTGGCAGTATAACGATCCCGTCCCTCATGCCTTCTTCCATGATCTTCAACATGATCATTCCTTCAGTTCTCTGAAGAGCACCCCAATTCGGTCGATAGAAACTGTCTCGGATGCCCATATGATGATGCTCAAGGCTCTGGATAACCTCTAGCAAACGCTTTTTGTCACCGCCAAGTTTGGTCTCAAAGTCTTGTTTAAAACTCTTTTTGAACGTCGCGATTACCGCATCCCGGCCCCGCTCGGGTGACATTTCGCACTTGGTGTTCATCATCAGGAGCATTGCCTTTTTTGCTACCTTGCGCTCCTTCGGGTCAGAATAGACGTATGGGTCTCCAGGAGGCATTTCTCTGTTTGCCTGCCGATACAACAACTGGACATGCATCCCTTTGCCATCAATATCCGTGGTCAACTCACCATCGATTTTGATGCTCCGGCGCAGCATCTGCTTCATGCCAATCCAAAACGCTCCGTACATCCGTCCCCCCATCGTCAGGTCTTCATCGTTGAAAACAAAATACGGAAGTATTTTTGCCGGATCAGGAACAATCAACTTCTGTTTACCCTGAACGAGTTGCGCGGCGTTGAATATCTCAAACTCCTCTTTAGTGAGTCCTGTCTCGATCCTATGCTCCAGATAGAACTGCCAGATAGCCTCAAGCCGTCTGCCAATTTCTGTCTCACAGCGCTTGAGTGCATTACTGAATTTATCTCCCTCACCTTTCTTGTTGTAAATAACAGCAGATTCTGGCCACTCCACCACACCGGTCGGCTCGTGTTCTCTAATCTCAGGAGCGAATGTGATAATTGATCTGGTCACTCCCTTTCCTTCTCTGGAAAGCAGGCCTCTGGACTCAAAGTGGTCCAAGGTTCTGAGAAACGAGGTTTTAGCAAATCCTTCAGTATCCTTGGAGGTTCGCGAGAAGTTCTTCACCCTGAGATTGTTCTCCTGATGTGCGTTTGCCAGGATACAATCAACTGCTTCTCTGATGGCTGATGAGTCTTTTTTGTTCACGTTCATCATCGGGCATTGGCCGAGGAAAGCATCAGCCACGCTCTTGATAGGTCGCAGACTGAAGCGAAAATACGGCAGGTTCTCGTCGGACAGTTTTGTTTTCTTTGCCTTAATATACAGTGGTTCCGCTACCCTCAACATCCTCGTCATCATTCTTGTTTCTCCCGTTCCATAACAACATGGCAGGTGTCCTCGACGGGAGAGGCGAGAACATCTTTTCACAGATTCCCAGGTCTGCGCCTGCCATGCGGTTATGATGATTGTCTTAAAACGATTTACCGATACGGCCGGTGACGGTACAGCGCACAAGTCGGACTCGTGCAGGTGCGGATCAGATCCCGCCAACCGGCATCGGGAAGTTCTTCTTCCGTGCCGCCGTAGCATTGATAGCACATAGCCGCAATCGCTGAGACCTTGCTCCCCGGATGAGCGTTCGCCCTGCGGACGAGATTGTGTTCATGCGCGACCGCCTTCCCGGTAGCCGTTATCTGCGACCGACGCGCCCTTGCTTTTTTTGTTCGTCTTTCTGTCAAATTCACCGTTTCATCCTCAAATTTTGTACGATTGGAAGGAAGTGCGACTATTGACCCTCACCGGCTCTATTGTCGTTTTTTCACGCCGCTCGTCTTGAAGATTTCACCGCAGCGACGAAGCAGATTGGAAGGCCAGTATCTCAAACTCGTGATGCCACTGACGGCCAACATAATTTCCTGTGTCATTACAGCACCTCTCAATTACGTGGACTAGTCCATCAAATAGCGATACCGGCAGACTCGATCGCCTTGATCACGGTTGTCCTGACCTTGGCCAGTTCGGTGATTTCTCGAGCCTGGATCGACTGCTCTTCTAGCATGCCTTCAACGTCGAGGTGTCGCGCCAGTGCCGCTCTGATTTCCTTTTCCAGCGTCGCAGGGTGCAGCGCGTCCAACTCAACCGCCAACCGACCAAACAGCTTCACATACTTTGCCGCGTTCGGGTCAGTCCACTTGAGAGCGTCAGGGTTGTGCGGGAGACGGTGCTGATAGACCTGCTCGGGGTTGAGGGCAAACCGGTCAAGCTTGACGTAGACGCCATGGTCTCTCATCAGCCGGTCGGAGATGGAAACCGGAATTTGCCATCCCGATGGATCGAGGTCACCGCCATAGACGATAACGGGCATTTGCCTTCTCCGCAGAGCTGCCTTCGCCCGGTCAGCATAATCCTTGAGGGTTGTTGCCGACGGATGTCCTTTGCAGAGAAAGATTTTCACGCAGTAAGGTAACCCTACCCGCTCAAAGATACGGGCCAGCGCATCCTTCTCACACCAGAGCTCCACATAGTTTTCCTGATGCTGGACCAGGCAACGTTGGTAGTCGACGAGAAAATTGTCGAGTTGCTCTCTGATGAAATCGCTCATATCCGCCCAGCGATACTTTTCAGTGGTAGTTCGGGACCGATCCTCCATCACTGCCCAGGACATCTCCCCTTTGTTACGCATGGCGGTGGTGATCCTGGAGAGACGCTGATATTGCACCTCGTTGTTGTCGATGATCTCCTTAGCAACCAACTGGTAATAGAGCTGCCGAAGGGTCAGTGGCCAATAATCTCGCAGAGACTCGCTTATCTCTCCGATCTGTTCTTTTATGTAAAGCGTCTTGGCGCTTTGCTTTCTCCCTTTGGCCATCGTCATTTCCCCCCAGCTCTTTGATTCCTTTGAATGTCAGGCACTGTGAGATTAGCAATCGCTTTGCGTTCAACAAACTCGTTTAGCCATTCTCGTTTGAAAAGGACTCGACTGCCGAGCTTGCTGTACTTGGGAGCGATCCCGTCCGTTATCCATTTGGAGAGAGTGCAGGGCCGGATACCGAGAAACGCAGCGGCCTCCTCTTTGTCCAACAACCGGTCGGTGGTCGCGGATGCTAGTTCATCCCGTACCGCCCTGATGATTTTTTCCTGAAGAACCTCAATCGCCTCATCGAAGACACTACGTAACTGATCTGAAATAATAGAATTATCCATCGTCATCAAAAAAGTGCTCCTCACCGGACTAACTCCGGTATCGTCTCAAAAGGGAATCGAGAGAAACCATCGAGCAGGCGCTACCGATTCAAAGTATGAATCGCACGCCGGGCTCTTCAACTGCGTGACTGCCGGGAATGGTTACGACGATGCTGTGATGTTCACAATGCAATCCTCCTGGTTCAGGATGAAAGCACCATGAGAGGGGGCGTCAAGATAGTCGCATTTTACAATCAGTAACAAACTTACTTGACGAATGCGTCCTCGGGGGTGTAAGTTGAACGCATAGAGTCCCTCTCATGGGGCTTGTGACATGAACCCCTCTTCCCAGTCGCGCGTCGCCAAACGTTGAATGGGATTGGGGTTCTGTTGTTTTATATGAACGCATGAACTCTCTATACCACAAATTCACGAAATCTGGTCAGTTTCACATAATGTTTTTTCAAAAAACCACCCAAACATATAATATTAAAAGAAATATATTTTTCTAGTCACTTTTCTCGTCGTTGTCGTTCCTGAATTGTAACCCATCCTTATCCGATCCGAGCACCTCTGCCTTTAAAGGCATATCTTTCATTATACCATGCTTCCTAACAAATGCAGTATATTTTTCTATATGATTTGATGTACTTCAACAGATAATGACGTGAAGCGAAACCATTTAGAGGAGACGAGACCCTAACTCCGCGATTCATAGAACCGGCATAGAACCAACAAAAAAGCGGCTACAGGACATATCCCGTAACCGCTTGATTTTACTGGTGCACCAGGAGAGATTCGAACTCCCGACCTACGGATTCGTAGTCCGTTGCTCTATCCAACTGAGCTACTGG
>JAVEVM010000149.1:0-6995 GCA_034005055.1 Desulforhabdus sp.
TGAAAGCCTTTAGCTGGCCGTTTGAGGAAAAAGTGGTTGTCTTCTTCGTGGAAGTATCCAGGTCCCCACAGGATGAAGAAACGGAACTGGATGTCGATGAGATGGAGCACGATTTCTTTGATGGGGAAAACATTGAAATAGATCAGCTGATAGCCGAACAGATCTTTCTTGCTCTTCCCTACAAGATCCTCTGCTCGGAAACGTGTAAAGGGCTTTGCGTGCGCTGTGGAGCGAACTTGAATGAAGAGGTTTGCGGGTGTGATCGATCGACGAAAGAATCACCCTTTGCCGCACTTGAGGAAATAAAGGATCAGCTCGTTTCATAACTGAGATTAATGGCTGTTTGCAGCCACTGCATTTTAATTCGTTAAGGAGAATAGAAAAAATGGGTGTCCCAAAGCGAAAAACGTCCAAGGCTCGACGCGATAAAAGGCGTGCTCACAAAAGCCTCAGCCTGCCGTCTCTGTCTCGTTGCCCTCAATGTTCCGAACCGCGCCTGCCTCATAGAGTCTGCCCGACCTGCGGCTATTACCGGGATCGCGTCGTTTTGGAGTTTGAAGCAGAAGAATAATTTTTTCCTCTCACAAGCGGAATACTCTGATGCTTATGAGGATTGGGACGACGCTGTGGGAGTCGATCGTAGATCATAAGAATCGACCGAAGGGACTCCCATAGCAAAGCCGTAGTGCCCCCCGGTCCGGACTAGGTAGATAGCCGAAATAAGCGACAGCCGATTCCGGATTGCTCTGAATACAATTCGGTGTATCCAGTTACTCTTGCTCCTGAATCACCTTGACAGCAAAACCGGGTTCTGAGGCAAGAAGAGCAAAGAGTGAAGCATCTTGGACCGTGACTGGACGTTTGCTGGCAGGATGGCGAGGAAAGGAAAAACTCCCGCTGCCGGCGGCTCTGCGACTGTGGCCACCGCCAGTCGTCCGTCTGCAATGTCCGGATTGAGACGATCTGGTGACAGCTTCCGTTTGCTATCAAGATAAGATGATGATTTCCGATACAAATCGGTAACATTGAGGTAAAGTCCCTTACCGGAGCAGGTTGCTAAGCGACTCGTTGGGTGCTGTGTATTTTTGCCCGGGTGCAGAGGAGGACGAATGAATTATTTTCTGACCGAAGAACAGCAAATGATCCAGGAACTGGCCGCCCAGGTTGCCCGAGAAAAGATAAAACCGGTCCGAGCCCAGTTGGACGAACAGGAAGAATTTCCCTGGGAGATTATGAAGATTTTGGCGCAAGCGGACCTGTTCGGTCTTTACATTCCGGAAGCCTACGGCGGCATGGGTGGGGGAATATTTGAGAATTGTCTGGCAATCGAACAGATTGCACAGGTATGCATCGGGGTGGCGACCACATTTGCCGCCAGTGGCTTGGGTGCGTATCCGATTCTACTGTATGGGAGCGAAGAGCAGAAACAGCGCTATTTGCCTGAAATTGCCAGTGGCAAACGTCTAGCCGCTTTCGGCCTGACGGAATCGGGTGCGGGCAGTGATGTTGCCGGCATCAAGACGACAGCTGTTAGGGATGGCGACCATTATGTGCTGAATGGCACCAAGCAATGGATCACCAACGGTGGGGAAGCGGAAATATATTCGGTGCTGGCTTTGACGGACCGCAGCAAGGGACCTCGCGGAGCCAGTTTCTTTATCGTTGAAAAGGGAGATCCGGGATTTTCCTTTGGCAAAAAAGAAAAGAAACTGGGTATCAGAGCCTCGGCTACGAGGGAGCTTGTCTTTCAGGATTGCCGTCTGCCTAAAGAGCGTTTGATTGGCCGTGAAGGGGTAGGGTTTATCAATGCGATGAAGACTTTTGACAAATCGCGTCCTGGCATCGCAGCCCTGGGAGTAGGCTTGTGCCAGGGTGCATTGGATATTGCCGTGGAATATGCGCGCAAGCGAGAACAGTTTGGAAAGCCAATCATCACCTTTCAGGCCATACAGCATAAACTGGCCAATATGGCTATCAAAACGGAAGCTTCCCGCGCGCTGCTGTATTCGGTAGCCCGGCATATGGATACCGACCCCCCTGATTCCAGCAAATTGGCCGCCATGGTAAAGGTATTCTCAGGTGACGCCGCCATGGATGTGGCTACCGACGCGGTGCAAGTTCTCGGCGGTTACGGTTATATGCAGGATTATCCGGTAGAGAAGATGATGCGGGATGCCAAAATCCTGCAAATCTATGAAGGCACCAATGAAATCCAGAGAAATATCATCGGACAGGAATTGAACAAAGAATACAGTCGGTTGAAAGAAACGTTTTTTTAAGAGGCAAAATTTCATGCATATCGCGGTTTGTATCAAACAGGTTCCCGATACGAAAAACGTCAGAATAGATCCCGATACTCATACCCTGGTTCGACAAGGGGTCGAGTCTATTATCAATCCGTTCGATCTTTTTGCCGTTGAGGGGGCGCTGAAAATCAAGGACGAGTCCGGAGCCAGGGTGACGGTCATGACCATGGGGCCGCCCCAGGCCGAAGAAGCCCTGAGAGAAGTTCTATCGCGAGGGGTTGATGAAGCCGTTCTATTGAGTGATCGTGCTTTTGCCGGATCTGATACATGGGCTACCTCGATGACTCTCTCGGCAGCTATTCGCAAGCTTGGCGATGTCGATCTCATCTTCTGCGGCAAACAGGCAATAGACGGTGATACCGCCCAGGTTGGCCCCGAGCTGGCGACCTTACTGGATATACCCTACGCCACATTCGTCAAGAAAATCGAAAAGCTCGATGACCAAAACCTGAAAGTGACGAGACAGACCGATGACGGTGTGGAGGTCTGGAAGCTGCCCACACCCGCTTTGATTACCGTCATCAAAGAGATGGGAGAGCCGCGCCTGCCTTCTTTGCGCCACAAAATGCGTGCAAAAAAGGCTCAAATTCCTGTCTGGGGAATCGCTGATCTAGGACTTGACGCCAACGATGTGGGCCTATGCGGATCGTTCACTCAAGTGGTTAGAGTATTTTCTCCTCCGCGGCGCAGCGACCAGATCCTCATCACAGGCAGTATCGAAGAGCAGGTGGAGCAATTGTTCAGTTATCTTAAGGAAGCTAAGGTACCAGGAGTATGAAAGCAGTCGTTGACGTAAAGAAGTGCACGATTTGCGGCGTTTGCGAGGGAGTCTGTCCGTTTGCGGCTATTACCGTTGGCGAAAGCAGCGTCGAGATCTCCGATGAGTGCACCCTGTGCGGTATGTGCGTGGATACATGCGAATTCGGCGCCATCTCTTTGCCTGAGGTCGGTACCGGTCCAGGCGCCGACTTAGCAGAATACAATGGAATATGGGTGTTTGCCGAATGGCGCGCGGGTGCGGTTCATAGAGTGAGCCATGAATTGCTTGGGGCCGCCCGGCGACTGGCAGACAAAAAAGCAGTCGAGCTTTCGGCCGTCTTGCTGGGACACCAATTGGACAAAGGCCTCGCCACCGATCTGATCATGCACGGTGCAGACATCGTTTACCTGGTGGATCACCCGCAGTTGGGCCAATTCACTAATGAAGCTTATGCAGACGTTCTGGTGGATTTGATTCGCAGGAAGCGCCCGGAGATTTTGCTGGCCGGAGCCACCAGCATCGGTCGTTCCTTCATACCAAGAGTTGCGGCGTCGCTCAAAACGGGTCTGACTGCCGACTGCACGGAGCTGGACATCAGCGAAGAAGGTCTTCTGCTGCAAACGCGCCCTGCTTTCGGCGGCAACGTCATGGCCACCATCGTCTGCCCACACGGACGCCCGCAGATGGCAACCGTGCGGCCAAAAGTGATGAAGCCGTTGAAGCTTTCGGAGCATCAGGGGCGAGTGGAATCCGTTGAAATAACAGAAGGAATCTTTCGGAATCGAGTGCAGGTGCTGGAGATAATCCCCGAACAGGATCAAACAGCAAAGCTTACTGAAGCCGACATCATTATCTCTGGTGGGCGGGGCTTGGGAAGGCCGGAGAATTTTGCCATTCTGGAAGAGCTCGCTCAGCTCATGAAAGGGGCGGTAGGGGCCTCCCGTGGAGCTGTTGAAGAGGGCTGGATAGCGCCTTCCCATCAGGTCGGACAAACCGGCCGTACTGTGGCTCCCACTCTGTATATGGCGGTGGGACTTTCCGGGGCCATCCAGCACGTGGTTGGAATGCAGGGATCGAAAATCATCGTTGCGGTGAACAAAGACCCGCATGCGCCCATTTTCGATGTGGCCACATGCGGAGTTGTTGCGGATCTGTTTGAATTCATGCCGGCGTTCATTCGTAAAGTCAAACAGGAACGGGAGTAGGGAACATGTCGGGAAAGCGGGTCGTGGTGATAACCGGGGCCAGTCGCGGAATTGGTAGAGCCATTGCTGTGGTGCTGACCGAGCCCGGCTACCAGATGGTGGTGAACTATCGGTCCGGCCTCGATGCCGCCCAACAGACAGCGGCTGCGATAGAAGCTAAAGGGGGCTATCCCCACCTGCACCAATTTGATGTCGCCGACGCGGACGCGGTCAAGAATGCTTTTAAGGAAATCGTCAAAGCTCACGGCCGGGTTGATGATTTGATCAATAATGCAGGCATTACCCGCGATAATCTGATGGTTCTCATGAAAACCTCAGAATGGGACGATGTCATCAACACCAACCTAAAAGGAGCATTCCTGTGTTCGCAGTCCGTTATTAAAACCATGATGCGACAAAAATACGGACGCATTATCAATATAACTTCTGTGGTAGGTGCCATGGGCAACGCGGGGCAGAGCAATTATGCTGCCGCTAAGGCTGGAATTATCGGTCTAACGCGCTCTTTGGCCCGCGAGCTGGCCACTAGAAACATCACAGTAAATGCTGTGGCTCCGGGCTTCATCGAAACCGATATGACAGTTGCTATGCCCGATAAAGCAAAAGAGGGCATGTTGACTCAAATCCCGGCCGCCCGCCCCGGAACCCCGGATGATGTTGCAGCAGCCGTAAAGTTTCTAGCCTCCGAAGCTGCCGCATATATTACTGGCCAGGTACTGCACGTCAACGGCGGCATGTTTATGGGTTAGGATCTCCGGCAGGTCGGGGAGCGCATTAGTTTAGGAATTGCGGCCGCTTGCCAGGCTTTGTTTCTGAGAGGGAGAAGAATGAAGAATAAGAAAAATCGCCGGGCTGTCATTACGGGTATCGGTTTGGTGTCCCCCTTGGGAATAGGGGTCGAGGAAAACTGGGCTTCCCTAATGCAGGGGAAATCAGGGGTTGGTCCTATTACTCGTTTTGATGCGACAGGCTATGCGACCCGGATTGCTGCCGAAGTAAAGAATTTCCATCCGGAGGAGTTTATCCCCAAGAAAGAGCTGCGCAAAATGGATCCTTTCCTGCAGATCAATTTAGGAGCAGCTCGGCTTGCTTTTGAAGACGCCAACTTGAAGCTCAACTCAGATACGGCTGACCGGGCGGGTGTTTTTGTCGGTTGTGGCCTGGGCGGTTTGACGACCATCGAAGAATATCACAAAGTGCTGCTCGACTCCGGTCCCAAGAAAGTGAGCCCGTTCTTCATCCCCATGCTGCTCGGCAACATGGCGCCCGGTCTTATTTCTATTTACCATGGCGCTAAAGGACCAAATCTTTCTGTGCAAACCGCTTGTGCAGCCGGAACACATGCGGTCGGTGAAGCCTTTCATATGATTCAGACGGGAATGGCGGATATAATGATCACGGGGGGTGTTGAATCGACCATTACTCCTCTAGGCATTGCCGGCTTCAATGCCATGCGCGCACTTTCCACCAGAAATGACGAGCCCGAGAAGGCTTCCCGGCCTTTTGAACGAGATCGGGACGGGTTCATAATGGGGGAGGGCGGGGCCATTCTCATCATGGAAGAGCTGGAAATGGCCTTGATGCGTGGCGCCAGAATTTATGCTGAAATCATCGGCTTCGGAGCCTCGGGAGACGCGTATCACATGGCTGCTCCCGCCCCGGAAGGAGAAGGCGCGGTGCGCTGCATGCGAATGGCTCTGGCCGACGCCGAGGTTCGCCCTGAAGATGTGCAGTATATCAATGCCCACGGAACTTCAACGGACCTCAATGATAAGTATGAAACGCAAGCGATCAAGACGGTTTTTGGCGATCATGCCTGGAAGCTGGCCGTCAGTTCGACCAAATCAATGACCGGTCATTTACTTGGCGCCGCAGGTGGGATAGAGGCTGCCTATACAGCCCTGACAATTGCTCGCGAGATGATTCCTCCTACCATCAATTACGTGAATCCCGACCCCGATTGCGACCTGGACTATGTTCCAAATCATGCGAGAGCGGGTAAGGTCGATATTGCACTCTCCAATTCCTTCGGTTTCGGCGGTACAAACGGCTCCATCGTTCTGCGAAAGTGGAGTGGGGCCTAGATTAGCAGGAAGGGATGGATGCTGCGGATTCCCACATGAAAGGTTTTGACAGGGTTTGAGTATGAAAATAATGGTGGCATGCGATCATGGTGGGTATGAATTGAAGGAAAAAATCCTACCGCATTTGCATGATCAAGGTTATGAAATAGAAGACATCGGAGTGCACAGCCCGGAGTCGTGCGACTATCCTTTGTATGCTGTCAGAGTAGGTCGGACAGTAGCCGCAGGTGAAGTCAATCGCGGAATACTCATTTGCGGCAGCGGGGTTGGCATGTGCATTGCCGCCAATCGCATTCCCGGAGTTCGTGCGGTTCAAGCGAGTGAGCCGTTTTTGGCCAAGATGAGCCGGCGTCATAACGACTCGAACGTTTTGTGCTTGGGCGGGCGCTTCATCGGTCCGGATCTTGCCTTAGAGGTGGTCAATGTCTGGCTTCAAGAGCCATTTGATGGTGGCAGGCACCAGCGAAGAGTCGACTTGATCGATAGCTTGAGCAGCAATGCCGCTGGGAGTGAGAGTGTGTCCTTGACAGGGAAGCTCGGGCAGAAAGCTTATAACTAATTAATCGCATAGACTCATTTATCTAAATATGGAAAGCGCGCTAGAAGCAAGTCGCATCCCGGTTGGGGATGGCTATCCGAT
>JAVEVM010000150.1:0-6941 GCA_034005055.1 Desulforhabdus sp.
CTACTTGGCATCACGGTGGACAATCTCCCGACTCTTTTTGCCTGGACAAAGGAGCTCGGTGAAATGTGGTTTCCTGTTTTGTCAGACTTTTGGCCTCACGGCAAAGTGGCCGGCCTATATGGAGTGCTTCGTTCCGAAGGAACCACGGAACGAGCGATTTTCGTGATCAATAAAGAGGGAATTATTCGCTACATTGATGTTCATAATATCAATGAGATGCCTCGACTTGAAGTGCTTATAGAAGAGCTCGAAAAGCTTCAAAATTGAACTTTGATTGTGGCTTTCGAAGGGCGATTTTCTGTCGGCGGATGACATTGACCAGTCAGATTATTAACTTAGGAGGAAGTGATGGCAAAAAGACAAAGACACAAGGTTCGAGGAGAATGCCCACAGTGTGCGTGTGGTGATGTAACGTTCATTCCCCCGGAAACGATGAGGGACAAATATATCGGTCCGGAAGAAGAAATTGAGATTCGCTGCCCAAATTGCGGTGCCAAGCACAAGGGCAAGTTGATCATTGAAGAAGAGGAAGCCGAGGATTAATGAGCCTCAGTGTATGAGGTTAGTATGCGGTTGAGTTAATTGGTTATTTTTCAGCATCTCGGATGATGGCAGGATATCACACATTTTTCAAATGAGGGAACAATATGACTACACCTCAACATTGCCACGGTTGGGAGATTTTCAAGAATCTGAAATCTTTTGTATGCAAGTGCCCCGAATGCGGTCAAGAAAAAGAAATCTTCTCGGATGAATTCGACAAGAAACATACCTGCGCCGGATGCAAGAAAGAGATTGACTTCACCAAATGTTCTTTAGAGGCCGGGGGAAGTGCACAAACACCTCGATAAGCAAAAAGGCGTGCACCGAAGTCGATCGAGAAGGTGCATTTCCGAGCAAGACTCCAGCCAGCAAAACTTTGTCTAGTAATGACCTCATTTTCCATGGAGGAGACTTATTCTCCTCCATGCGTCCTCTTCACTTCCGGCAAGTTTTCTTCAAAGCAAACGGAGCTAATCATGCCCAATCTGCTAAGTCAGGAAAAAAGTCCTTATCTGTTGCAGCATGCCAATAATCCGGTCAACTGGCATCCCTGGAAGGATGAAGCCTTCAAGAAAGCACTAGAGGAAGATAAACCGATTTTCTTATCGATTGGCTACGCTACCTGCCACTGGTGTCATGTTATGGAGCATGAATCGTTTGAAGACGAAGAGGTGGCCAAGATCTTGAATGATCACTATGTATCGATCAAAGTGGACCGGGAAGAACGCCCGGATGTCGATCAAATCTACATGACCGTCTGCCAGGCGCTGACGGGAAGCGGCGGGTGGCCGCTCACCATATTCATGACCCCCGACCGAAAGCCGTTCTTTGCGGGCACCTATTTTCCCAGGCAAAGCCGTATGGGAATGCCAGGGTTTATGGACATTCTGCGGCAGATAGCGGAACTATGGAAAAAGGATCGACATCGGGCTTTATCTGCGGGCGATAAAATCACTGCTGCAATCCAGCCAAAAAAGGGGACTGCCGAAGGGCCGCCGATCAGCGTGGACATGCTCGAAAAAGGTTATAATCAACTCAGTTCCTCCTTCGATTCCACCTGGGGAGGGTTTGGCTCTGCGCCAAAATTTCCAACTCCGCATCATTTGACTTTTTTGCTGCGCTGGAACAAAAGAAGGCCCGATTCCCAGGCACTTGCAATGGTTGAAAAGACCCTGGATGCCATGCGCAACGGGGGAATCTTCGATCACATCGGTTTCGGATTTGCACGCTACTCGGTCGACGCAAGATGGTTCGCTCCGCATTTTGAAAAAATGCTTTACGATCAGGCCATGTTGACCATGGCCTATCTGGAAGCTTTCCAGACTACCGGGAAGGACCGATATGCCAGGGTCGCCGGTGAGATTTTCGAATATGTGTTGAGGAACATGACCGATCCCGAGGGTGCATTCTATTCCGCAGAAGACGCAGACAGCGAAGGAGTGGAAGGGCTTTTTTATCTGTGGACGCCGGCGCAGATTAAAGCCGTGATTGGAGAAGAGGCGGGCGATCTGTTCTGCCGCTTTTACGATGTTACTCAAGCGGGAAATTTTGAAGACCATCGAAATATCCTGCATGTTTCAAAACCGACTGAAGTTTTTGCCAAAGTGGTTGGAATGGGCGCAGAGGAATTGTCCGCTGTTTTGGAGGAGAGCCGACGAAAGCTGCTCGCCTTTCGCGAAACCCGAATTCACCCGCTCAAAGACGATAAGATTCTAACTTCCTGGAACGGGTTGATGATCGCAGCCCTGGCCAAAGGATATCAGGCGCTGCGAAATGAAATCTATCTGAGCGCGGCGCAAAAGGCAGCCGATTTCATTCTTAAGGTTTTGCGCAAAGATTCCGGTCGCCTGTTTCGCCGCTATAGGCAGGGCGAAGTTGCAAACCCCGGTTACATGGACGATTATGCTTTCATGACATGGGCTCTGATAGAGCTCTATGAATCCACTTTCGACGTTCGCTACTTGGAGGAAGCGCTGCAGCTCAACCGACACGCCATGGATCTGTTTTGGGATGAACAGGATGGCGGCTTCTTTTACACCGCTCAGGATAGCGAAAGCCTTATAGTGCGGGACAAGGAGATCTACGACGGCGCAATTCCGTCGAGCAATTCTATTGCCGCCCTAAACCTTTTGCGGCTGGGACGAATGACCGGTTCAAGTGAACTGGAAAGCTATGCCGACCGTCTGTTTAAGAGGTTCTCGGCAATGGTTGGGGAGTACCCTTCCGCATATACGCAGTTCCTCAACGCAGTCGATTTTGCCGTGGGACCCAGCCGGGAAATCGTAATTGTGGGTGAAGCCGGGCAGGAAGATGTTCGGTTGATGGTGGATGTCCTCCATAGGCCATTTTTACCCAATCGGGTCGTGCTGCTCAAGCAGGGAGGTGAGGCCGGGCGCCGCCTCGTGGAGCTTGCAAATTATCTGGAGCCGCTCACGCAGGTGAGAGGCGAACCGACGGTTTATATTTGTGAAAACTATGCATGTCGAACGCCGATCACCCAGGTGGAAGCCTTGAATTCGGCAATTGCACAGGAGCTTGTCCGAGAATAACACCATGCATGGAGCAAGCCGCTCCCACGGAAAACCTCGAAATCGGACATTCTCGGACAGCCTCCTAGTTTGGGTTGAAGTCTAAGCAGGGCTAAAGCCCTGCGCCCCCCATCAATGATTTATGTTTTTCCAGTGCTTGGTTTAACTTATTGTTGAAAACGATTATCATGACTGTGGAAGGAACCGGAGCAGCTTTCTTGATGAAATGGGTATGAAAAGGAGTCTATTTATGGCGACCAATGCTCAAATGATCAAAATTTTCGAGTACGCGTTGAACCAGGAACAAACGGGCAAGGGGTTCTTTGAGTATTCACTGCAGCGGATGGGTATCGGAGCTGCTGTGAGTGCTTTCAAGCGATTGATAGAGGAAGAGGAGAAGCACATCTTCTTTATCAATAAGATCTTGGCCGATCTCAAGAAGGGGGGCGAGCTGGAGCCTTCCGAACTGGAGAGCGTGGTGATCGAGCCGACCAATTACTTCGACGAGCGTGCTAAGTCGGAGTTCTTGCAGCAGTGCCTGGAAGGTTCGATGATACCCGATGTGACGGTATTCAATACCGCCTGGCTCATAGAGAAAGATCTCAGCGAATTTTACCAAAAAATGGCCGATCAGACCGAGGGAAAAGCACGAGAGGCCTTATCCAAGCTTTCTTTTTGGGAAAAAGGGCATGAAACGTTTTTCCGCGAATATCGTGACAGGTTAACTGAAGTCTACGCGAACATGCCTTGGGGTGGATGATCGGCAGGCAACATTGCTGAGACCGCGATGATCGAGCGGTTCGTTTTCAAGCTTCCAATCCACGGCGTAACACGATTTATCAAAAGGACAGAAGCCATGGCGCTCTTTGAGTATGAAATCACCAGCCATCCGGCGGAGGCCTTCAAAGATTTAGTCTACTTTTGTTCTGAGGATGGACGGTGCAATATTGAGATGGTACCGGCGCAACAGATGATGGTTCTCAGAAGCATCTTGAACAATAAGGGTCGTCAGGGCTGGGAACTGGTTCAGTTTGCGGTTGGCAAAGACGGCATTCTGATTTTTTGGAAAAGAATGATTAAAGAACTGATTGAAGAAGTGGTCTGAAGTCGAGGAGGTCTGTCATGCGAACCATCAAGATAAAGGGCATGTCTTGCCAACACTGTGTAAAGGCCGTGGTCAGTGCGCACAATGAAATTGAAGGGGTGGAGAACGCATCGGTCGATCTCGCATCAGGTGAGGCGAGCTTTGAAGAATCCCAACCGGTAGATGAGATTGTCCTGCAGGAGCGAATCAAGAAGGCGGGTTACGAAGTTGGTTAAGAAGGATTTTCATATCGAGGGGATGAGCTGCGCTGCGTGTGTCCGTCGGGTTGAGAATGGGCTGAAAGACCTGCGGGGTGTTATTGATGCAGGAGTCAACTTTGCCACCTCGAAAGCTTCGGTGCAATACGATCCGAGCGTTGTGGATGAAGAATCCATCAAGGCTCGGATCGGGGAGATTGGCTATCGGGCGGTGGATCTTCAATCTGCTGACAGCGAAGGACAATACAAAACGGATGTATTGGTCGGCGGAATGACTTGTGCCGCTTGTGTGCGCAGGGTCGAGCAGGCACTGGGATCCATCCCTGGAGTACAGGAAGCGATGGTCAATCTTGCCATTTCTACGGCAACCCTAATTCATCCTTCCCGCAGCATCGATGCTGCCGAAATCAGACGGGTGGTGGAAGATACCGGGTACGAGTATCGCGGACTTTCGCGGGAAACCCCTGCAGACTCCATTGAAGCTGCAAGTAGAAAAGAAGCCAGGGAGCTAAAGATCAAGCTCGGCTTCGGGCTGGTGCTGAGTACTCTGATAATGGCAGGATCCATGCCGCATTGGTTTCCTCTTCTTCACCGTATTCCTCGGCAAGCCATGCTCTATGTACTGCTCGTTTTGACCACACCGGCGGTTTTCTGGGTCGGGAGCCGTTTCTTCACCGGGGCACTTAAGGCTGCCCGGCAAAAGACCGCCGACATGAACACACTGGTTGCCATTGGTGCATTTTCTGCCTACGTCTACTCTGCCCTGGCAACCGTCTGGCCGGAGTTCTTTGCCGATGCACGGATGGGAGCTGAGCCCCATGTCTATTTTGACGGGGCTGCGATGATCGTTGCCTTGGTGCTTCTTGGGCGATTCCTTGAGCACAAAGCCCGCGGGCGAACCTCGGACGCCATCAAGAAACTGGTCAAGCTTGCTCCAAAAACGGCCCATATCCTGCGCGACGGCGAAGAGCTGGACGTTCCCGTGGAAGAGGTGGTTCACGGCGATCTGATACTGGTGCGTCCCGGTGAAAAGATCCCAACCGATGGAGTCGTGGAATCCGGGGTTTCGTCCATTGACGAGTCCATGCTTACCGGAGAGAGCCTGCCGGTGTCAAAAGAGCCCGGCCATGAGGTTTTTGCCGGAACCATTAATCAGAGCGGCAGCTTGACATTCAAGGCAACTCGAATAGGTGCGCAGACAGCGCTGGCCCAGATCATTCGTCTGGTGGAAGAGGCTCAGGGCTCGAAGGCGCCGATTCAGCGGTTCGCCGATAAGGTGGCATCCATATTTGTGCCCATCGTTATGGGCATTGCTTTGATCACTTTCGCCGTCTGGTATTTTGCGGTTCCCGATCCGGTCTTTAGCCGCGCGCTGCTCAATTTTGTTTCGGTTTTAATCATAGCGTGCCCTTGCGCGATGGGGCTGGCGACCCCAACAGCAGTCATGGTGGGAACCGGACTCGGTGCCGAAAGCGGCATTTTGATCAAAGGGGGAGAAAGCCTGGAGAGGGCGCATCAACTGAATACCGTCGTCTTCGATAAGACCGGAACGCTGACTCGAGGAGCCCCCGAGGTGACGCGTATCCTGCTCGGGTCTGACGGCAAGCGCAACGATTATCTGCAGATGGTGGTCTCGGTAGAGGCCGCCTCGGAGCATCCGATTGCCCGGGCGATCGTCAACAAGGGCGAGGCGGAAGGGGTGTTGCCGGTAAAGGTGGAACAATTCGAAGCGCTTTCCGGGCTGGGCGCTCAAGGTGTCATAGACGGCCGGAAAGTAATCCTGGGCAACCAGCGTCTGATGAAGACTATGGGTGTGGAGGTCGCAGAGCTGAGCGAAAGGATAGCAGAATACATTTCGGCTGGTGAAACGTGTGTCTATGTAGTTGTTGAGGGATCACCGGTCGGTGCTATCTTTCTTGCGGACGGGATTAAGGAATCGGCCAGAGGTTCGGTCGCCGATCTGGTGAAGATGGGCCTCGATGTAGCGATGATAACCGGAGATCGTGCTGAAACGGCGCAGGCCATCGCACACCAATTGGGCATTGAGCGTGTGATGGCGGAAGTTTTGCCGGCAGATAAGGCCAATGAGATACGCCGGCTGCAGCAGGATGGAAGGGTTGTAGCGATGGTCGGCGACGGCATCAACGATGCTCCCGCACTGGCGGCCGCAGACGTAGGGGTTGCGATCGGCGCCGGAACGGATGTGGCCATTGAGGCAAGCGATATCACGTTGATTAAGGACAACCTGCATCTGGTCGCTTCCGCAATCAAGCTTTCCGCCTTGACTATGAAAGTGATCAAACAGAATCTTTTTTGGGCGTTTTTCTACAATTCTCTTGGTATTCCGATTGCGGCTGGGGTGCTCTACCCGTTTTTCGGTATTTTATTGAACCCCATGTTTGCCGCAGCAGCGATGGCTTTGAGCTCCGTTTCAGTGGTAGGAAATGCTCTGCGTCTGCGCCTGTTGTGGGCGCGGCAGAATAGACATTGATTGCGGCAAAGGACTGACTGCCGTATGATTTCATTTCGTCTGAAAAATCATCGCTGCTCGTGAATCTTGAAGCGAAT
>JAVEVM010000151.1:0-6939 GCA_034005055.1 Desulforhabdus sp.
TCACCACCTCTTCCGGCTCCACCGTACCCGTCGCGCTGATGGCCAACACCCGATCGCCGCGCTTCACAGGCACCGTATGAACGGAAGTCGACCCGCCGCTATCGCTTCGAAAGATCGACGCGGCGCCGATTCCGAGCATTCCTATCAGAATAACGAGCCAAACAATTCGCTTTCTGAATCGATTCATACGAGCTCCCCTACCGGTTTAAACGAAGAGTGCAAGCCACTCATCCTTCGATGGAAGTCTCGATACTGAGCAGCTTCGCTCCCTGTTTGATGCGAAATTTCCCTTCGACCGTCTCCCAGATCCACCCCGAATAACCATAGCCTCCTACAGGTTTAAAGATAAAAGCTCCTTGCCACGATTCAGAGCGCATCCGGTTGTGAGCAACGGTCCCGAATTTACCGAAATTATAGAAGGAGACAGGGTGGCAATAGTCTTCCCCCCTCAATGCCTGGGCCACACGAGCAGCCACCGGACCGCCGAAGACCGCAGCCCGAAGCCCGTACTTGTTGTTCCTCGTCCGATCGAGCACCTCTTCCGCGGCGCCGAAAGGCGACGTGAACGCCACCGGTCCGAACACCTCTTCCCGCATCCCCAGCATATCGTCGGTTGCGTTCTTCACCACCGTGGGATGAACCAGGTTCCCTTCTATGGTGCCGCCTGCCACGATCTCGGCACCCCTGCGCCGGGCGTCCTGCAGCTGCTCCGTAATTCTTTGCACCGCAAGATCACTGCCTACCGGCGATACGTCGGTATCTACATTCGCTGGATCCCCAACCACCAGACGTCTAACTCTGGCGGTGAATTCCTCCAGAAACTCTTCATAGATGTCCGCGTGAATGAAGATCCGTTTGGGCGCCGTGCAGGTCTGCCCCGAATACATGAATTTTGACTGCATCAGATCGCTCAGAGCGAGCTCCTGGTCGGCATCGGCGAACACTATGAATGGATCCTGTCCGGGCCCTTCGAAAACCATTTTCTTGCCGGTCTTTTTGAAAGCCTTTTCATAGGGCATGATGTTTTCGTCGAAGCCAAATACGACCACCGCCGAGACTTGTGGATCTTTCAGGGACTCTTCGATGAAGGACCGTCCGCTCCCTCTGTAGAAGCTAACCTCGTCGCCAAAGATCGGCCGGTACATCGCTTCGCTGAGAGCCATTACATCCTTCCCCTTGGATGAAAACTTCACGTTCACCCGATTACCCATCAAATAGATTGAGGTAATGGCGCTGTTTACCCAGGCGCTGCCGTTGTAGGAAAGCATCAGCGAAACACGCGAGCCGGGACCGCCCAGAGGGATGCGGTCCTGGAGAATCGGGCGTGCTTGTTCGTACATCCTGAGTGCCTCCACGGCTGCGTCGACCTCCACCCTGCAGTCCCTTACGGTAAAACGCAAATCTTTCACGGCCACATCGACCAGAGCTTCCCGGTGCCGCTCCAGGGACCGGGAAAGATCCATCACCTTCTGTAATCGCTCTTCAAAAGACACTTGGCTCTCCCCGCCGGCTCGCTCAAATTGCTGCGGGCCCTTCCATTTCTCAAATAAGGAGTCCGGCCCGCCGATGCCAGCCGAACCCAACCGTTTTGCACCGGCTTAGGCGAAAAAACATGTATGCGAATTTGCCGATCGGCCGGATGAAATTTTCCTTTGCAGCTGCTCCCTGCTGTTGAGTGAGCACTCACTTAAATTAGCAAATTGTTCACCCGCCGGCAACTTTAATACGCACTTTCCGAAGCTCACTTAAAAGGGTGAAGACGACACCGAACAGCCTTTCACCAAGCTCTTTCTCATGAGAAGCCGACAAGGACGCCCCGTTATCGGTGGAATAAGCATCGTGCCTTATCGGTAATCGGAGAGGATTTTGGGCTGATCTTGAATTGATATGTTCCCGATTTTCCAACGTCGGCTCACGCCAATATCTTCTACCGGTCCCAGCTCAATTCCAAGCCACCGTCGTCGCTTGATTTCAGCAACCACATACGTCGTCCCTGAGCCACCGAGAGGATCAAAAATCACGTCCCCTTCATCGGACGACATCTCTATAATCCTGTCCATCAGCTTAACTGACAGCTCGTTGGAGCCCTTGCGCTTCTTGTACTTCCGATGCCGCACCGGAGCGATATCCATCCAAACATCCGTCAAATTGACCCCTTTGGGATTTATCTTGTCCTTGTACCCTCCATAGTCGCGCAGATCTGCTTTACATACCGGGCAGATTTCCATCGGCAAACGGTCTGGGTGAAAGGTCTTCGGCTTTTCACCCTTGCAGTAATAGAGCAGAGAGTAATGGGACGAGTAGAGCCGTCCTGAGATCGGCAGGCTGTATTTTATATCGACGGCGATCCAGTGCCGAAAGGTGAGTCGGGCATTGAGATATGCGGAGAGGTGAGTATTCCACTTGGGGATATTCCAAATGAACAAGCTGCCTCCCGGCTTCAGCAGCCGAATGCACTCACCCGCCCACGTTTCGCACCTCTTTGAGCTCGACAAAAACACCCTTGTCAATATATGGCGAGACATCAAAAATGCCCTTCCTCCCATTCGAAAACTCGACTCTGACACGGGAAAGTGGCTGTTTTTCTAAGATAGTATTTTCGATACGAAAAATCGGCGGTGCATCAAGGGAAAATCGTCGGTTCAGCGGGATATGTCAACGGCCGGAGACTTAGCGTTAGCGCCGCTTCAACGGCGGCGCCGGAGTGTGCACGATCTTAGATTTCGGCCTGTAATGCGCCGCCGGCGGTAGGCTGCGCTGCCGTTCTCATGGGGTTATCATCGGAGAGATAACCGTAACGTGTTAGATCATGTCCCTGCACTTCACGTCGGGCTGCCAATTGTGGATAAAGGGCAGCCTTGGCTCGAAGCTTTGTGTGAAACCGAAACGTCTTAATCAAAGCAAAAACCCGAAGTCCCGGCTTCAAAATTTAGATAAACCGGTCGCAAGCTGCAGATCGCGGCGCCTTATCAGCTCTTCTACACTTCCGGCCGCCGCCACGCGGCCGGAATCGACAAACACGATGCGATCGGCCAAATTGAGGATTTCATCGAATGAATGGCTGACGTACAGGAGAGGAATGGAGAATTCAGACGACAAGCTCGCGATAATTGGCAGCACTTCGGCTTTGCGCGCATGATCGAGCGAAGCCAGCGGCTCATCCATTAACAGGATGGCAGGGCTGGTGAGAAGCGCGCGGCCGATGGCAACCCGTTGCTTTTCCCCGCCTGAGAGCTTGGCCGGCCGGCGCTCCAGCAACTGTTCGACGGCCAAAAGCTCTACCACTTGATCAAAAGCGACGTAGCGATCCGATGGGTTGATACGGCGCATGCCGAAGCAAAGGTTGGAGCGTACCGAAAGATGGGGAAAAAGGCGGCCGTCCTGAAAAACATAGCCAACGCGCCGCTTTTCGGGGGGAAGATCGATTCTCTTTTGTGAATCGAAGAGTTCATGACCGTCTACCGCTATGCGCCCCTGGTCGGGCCGGACGAGTCCAGCCACCATGCTGATAATCGAGGTTTTGCCGGCACCTGAGCTGCCAAAGAGGGCTGTAACCCCAATCCCTTTCGAGTTAAAGGAGGCATCAATTAAAAAATCTCCTTGTTTGCGCCTGACACATACATGAAGCACAACCTAGCTCCTCATAGGGACGGCAAAACGCTTCGCCAGCAGTTCGGAAGCCAGCACCGCGACCATCGCAATCATGATAGAAATGATACAGAGCCGCATGGCGCCCGTTTCCCCACCAGGCACCTGGGTCAGGGTGTAGAGCGCAAGAGGCAGAGTCTGCGTCTTTCCCTGAATATTTGAAACAAATGTAATAGTCGCCCCAAATTCACCCAGGCTGCGCGCAAAGGCCAGGATCACGCCGGTGATGATGCCGGGAACACTCAGCGGCAAAGTGACCGTGAAAAACACTCGCAAGGCCCCGCAGCCAAGGGTCCTTGCGGCAGCTTCCAGCCCCTGGTCAACCCCTTCAATAGAGAGCCTCACAGCACGGACCATGAGCGGAAACGCCATGACTCCCGCAGCCACTGCCGCACCCTTCCAATTGAACGCCAAGCTGATGCCCAGCACTTCATAAAGCCACCCGCCCACGACTCCTCTGCGGCCAAAAAAAACCAGCAAGAGATAGCCGATCACCACCGGAGGCAAAACCAAAGGCAGGTGAATCAGCCCATCCAGAAGATTCTTGCCCGGGAACCTGAGGCGTGCCAAAATCCAGGCAGCCAGAATCCCCAAAGGCAAACTCCACAGCACCGCCCAGATTGAAACCCACAAGCTCAACCGCAGCGCTTCGAGCTCTACCGTCGTTAAAGTGAAAACTTCCATCAGCGGACAGTAAAACCGTATTTTTCGAAAATTGTCTTTGCCTGCGACGTTTTCAAGAAATCCATGAATCTTTTGGCAGCCGATGTTTCGCCGCCTGCAACCAGTGCCACCGGATAGACGATTGGGGAATGTGAATCTTCAGGAAAGTAACCGACGACTTTGATTTTCTCGCTTACAGCCGCATCCGTAGCATAAACAATACCCAAGGGAGCTTCCCCACGCTCCACGAGAACCAGCGCCGCACGCACATCCTTGCATCGAGCGACTTTGCCTTTTATACTCTCCCAAACTCCCAGTTTTTCCAGCGCCTGCCTGCCATATATGCCGGCTGGGACATGCTCCGGATCGCCCATAGCAAGTCGCCCGTCCCCCAACAGACCGGACAGGTCAAAGCCGCTGCCGATTGCGACTTTGTCCGGGCCGGCCTCGGCGGGAGCAATCAGCACGATCCGGTTGCCCAGAAGATCGAAGCGGCTTGCCCCATCGATCATTTTTTTCTCCTCCAGATAATCCATCCATTTGCTGTTGGCGGAAAGGAAAAGATTGGCTGGAGCCCCGCTCTCGATCTGTTTTGCCAGTGTCGACGACGAGGCAAAGGATGGAATGAGCTCGCCCAGGTTTTGATCAGTAAACAGTCTGCCGATTTCCGTCAAGGCATTCGTTGTAGAAGCAGCTGCAAACACGGTGACTGAGTCGGGAAGCTCCGCCTCGGCTCCTGCAACCGGTCCCACTAACAACATCAGCATACACACCGCTGCCAATACCGCTCCGCGCTTCAGCTCTTGTTTCCTCATGATCGGTCTCCATGAATTAATGGGTTTGATCTCCGGGCTTCCAATTATTAATGGCTCATCGCGGATTTTCGTGAAAAGGTTCTGTCATCAGGTTGAGGTCATTCCGAGCGAAGCGAGGAATCTTGTTGTAATGCCGTCAAAATCAGGATTCCTCGGCTTTCGCCTCGGAATGACAGAGAGCGTTTTTCACATCAATCCGCGATGAACCTTATTAATTCTTGCCGTTCGCATCTCTCATACGGCGGGTGCAATCCAAAGACTCTCAAAACACTTCCTAACCAAATTCATGCCATTCTCTTAGTGAACGGCCCGGGAGAACGAACGATCCGCAAATGAGCGGATAACAAAGGCAGTTGCCTGCATTAGCGCTAAACACCGTGTGAGGTGCAGCCGTGCAATCTTTAACTGTTCTAAGTGTTCGTCATTACAACTGTTTACAATGAGAGCATGTTGTGCTCAACGAGCATACATTTTCGTGACGTGACCATACAAATTTGTCAACGTCCTGTAATCTATGGTTTTTCAGGGCGAAAACTCAGCGTTTCAAGATAGAGAATTCCTTTCTCATTCCTTGCCGGTGTGCGACGGGGTCAATCGAAATCATTTTGTTTATCCCGGCAAAACATGGCTCCGCGCGCCGGCCGCAGCCATTCTTAAATGAAACAGACTGCGTTTTTTCCAGTAGGCTGGGAGCCTAGACCCGGCCACACATTATGTCAAGTAAAACATAACGCAAACCGAAAGATCATGAGCACTCGATCCATCTTTGCCAGCAGCTCTTGCACTTGGTGAAAGCATTCTGCCCATATAGTGACTGCTCCTGGCGTTGATCGACGGGTGCATGATGGAAGCGACCGGTATTCAACTGCCGAAGACGAGGCCGCAGTTTGGGCGGTTGAAGCCATGGCAGGTGCTCGTATTGCTTTTGACGTACCTCCAGGGAGGGGATCAACCTTGTTGCTGGACGTGGCGGATTGCTTGTGGCGGCAAAAGATCAGCCGGCGTCTGAACACTGCCGGATCATCTCCAACCGTGCAGACTTTTATCCTGTCGAGTTACGCGCACTGATCTGAATCAAACGCGAACCGATGTTGAAAAGATATCTCCGCTTCTTATGATATTCCAGGCACAGAGGGCAGCCGGGAGAAACCCCTTTTCCTGCGAAATCACATCCAGATGCATCAGGGCCATGGCCGCAACTTCTCGTGCAATCGGCTTCGACCAGCTTCTTTGATCGACGGTCGGCACATAGCGTCCGCATCTATGACACACATCTATGCTCTCGTATTCACGGTCCGCCACAAAGTACACCTCGAGCTCCTGCTGATCGTTGCATTCGCAAAACGGACAAACGAGCCGCGTGAATCGCCACTCATGCGAGCAGGAGGCGCACCTTAGCCACCGCTGGCCGCCTTCCCCCTGAAGAAAAGCGAGCTCAGGCATTGTGCCGCAGATGGGACAATACCCCTTGCTCCACGAAAGTCCTTCCACAAGCGCTCTCATATTCTCGGAGATTTTTTCGATCAGGGGCTTTGCTACCTGCCCCAGTGCAAATGCAAGAGTCAACGAGCTGACTTCGATGCCGGAGATGAGTGCTTTCTTTAGGCTTTTCTCGCTCGCGAGCGACGCCTTGAGGGGCGTTTTGGGGTCAAGGCGCCCCTGCCGGAGCGCATGCTCGATAACCTCGAGATCCTCCCCGATCTTGGGGAAGCTCCGCTGCATAACCGGCATCAGGCGTTCGGCGCTCATAACCCAGAGTGCATCACCAATGCCGTCAATGATAGCCTCCATGGTCAATAAGGGAATGCCCCGT
>JAVEVM010000152.1:0-6918 GCA_034005055.1 Desulforhabdus sp.
TCCCTGGGCTACCGCCTCTTCTCCTCCGACTGGCAGTCCATCGACAAGCACGGCACGGTTCTGCGCAACGACAAAATCCCGGCTCTGTTCTTCGAATCCACCGCGCCAACCCCGGAGGCGCTGAGCGCCGGATTCCCCGTCGTGGGCGTCTTTCACGATTACGACATCGCCCGCCACGGTGTCTCGTGGCTCGCCGAGAGCCTCGCGGCCTGGAAAGCGGCCGGTGTCGCACGTTTCATCTCCCTGCGGGAGCTGGCGGCCTATCTGGGCGCCGAGATCGACGGCCGCCTCTTCGACGATCGCATGGAAATCGCGCTGGATATCGCCCGCACGGCCGACATGACCGAATCGCCGGCGAGCCGCTTCTTCCGGCAGCACCCCATGCAGCTGGACGTCACGCTGCCTGCCCGAACCGCGGTCAGCCGCATCCTCCTGGACGGCAACGGCGGGCCGCCGCTCCCCTTCGCCCCATCCGGCAACGGGATTCGGCTGTGGCTGCCGCCCTTTGAAACAAGAACGTCGCGGGAGATTACCGTCCTTTTTACTTCCGCCCCCTGAAACCGGCGCTCCCGCGCCGCTGCGGGGCTGCCATCCGACATTGGAGAGGCCACCGATCCCATGCGAAAGATCCTGATCACGGGCGCCGGAGGATTCATCGGCTCCCATGTCGCCGAGCTGTGCGTGCAGGAGGGCTATCACGTCAAGGCGTTCCTGCGTTACAACTCCCGCAATCAATGGGGTTGGCTGGAAAGCTCGCCCTTTCTCAAGGACATGGAAATCCACACCGGCGACATCCGGGACTACGACTCGGTCCATCATGCCATGGAAGGGGTCGACGCCGTCTTCCACCTGGCCGCCCTGATCGGCATACCGTACTCCTATGTCTCACCGCTCGCCTATCTCAGGACCAACGTCGAAGGCACTTACAATATCCTTCAGGCCGCCAGGAATCGCGGTCTGGGAACGATCGTGATCACCTCCACCAGCGAGACCTACGGCACGGCCCAATATGTGCCCATCGATGAAAAACATCCCCTGGTGGGCCAGTCCCCGTACTCAGCCTCCAAAATCGCCGCCGATCAATTGGCCATCAGCTACCACCGCTCATTTGGTCTTCCCGTGAGGTTGATACGTCCATTCAACACGTTTGGCCCCCGCCAGTCCGCCAGGGCGATCATACCCACCATTATCAGCCAATTGCTTGGCGGCGCGCGCGAATTGCACCTCGGAAACCTGTCCCCAACTCGAGACCTCACTTTTGTAAAGGATACGGCGCGGGCTTTTCTTGACATCTCAAATTCCAACGTTCCTTTTGGGGAAGCGACGAACGTCGGAAGCGGTCGTGAAATCGCGATCGGCGACTTGGCTGTGCTAATCTGTCGAGTGATGGATGTGCAGTGTGAAATTCTTAAGGATGCAGAAAGAAGCAGGCCTCAAGGCAGCGAGGTTGAAAGGCTTCTCTGCGATGCGACCAAAATGAAAAGCCAGACGAACTGGAGCCCTAAATACACCTTGCAGGATGGGATTTTGGAGACGATCTCGTGGCTAAGAGACAACCTCAGTCTTCTCAAAGGTAACCTTTATAACGTATAGACCAGTTTAGATGCATCTTCATCCTGATCGGCCAGATCGGAGGAAGCCGTGAATTCAAATCCTTTGGTAAGTGTAATAATCCCCACCTACAATCGAGCGCAATTCCTGCCCAATGCAATCGACAGCGTATTGAACCAGACATATCCTTCAATAGAAATATTGGTGATTGACGACGGCTCGACGGACAATACCAACGAGGCTCTGAAACCATACCGAGACAAGATCCGATATTTTTCCGCTCAACACAAAGGAACAGCGCATGCCCGTAACTTGGGCATGAAGCAAGCGTCAGGAAAGTACATCGCCTTTTTGGATTCGGACGATACCTACCTCCCCTTCAAGATCGCCCTTCAAGTCGAGTTCATCGAATCGCATCCGAACATTGGAATGGTTTGCAGCGATTTCTCGGGCAAATACGCAGATGGACGCTTTGATGAATCCCATCTTCGCAACTATCATACGATATGGGATCGCAACTGCTGGCGATTTGAGGATGTATTCGAAAACAAGGGGGTATTCGAGCCACAGTCCATCGACAAATCGATTGAATTCTTCACAGGGAACGTTTTCCGTTATGTCATACTGGACTCATTGATTCCAACGAACACAATCCTTATTCCACGCGCAATACTGCCAAAGATTGGCTATCAAAACGAGGCTTAGATCACCGGCCAAGAGTATGAATTTTCGGTCCGGATCTGCAAGTATTTCGATATAGCATTCCTGAATATTCCCACCTATGTGCTGCTTCATCATCCGGGGCAGTCCACAGCCTTTCTCGAAGCCAATGCCTCGGTGAAAAGGAAAAATTTGTTGAATCTCAGCGAAACCGCCAGCCCATTCCTCGGGGCGGTCATGAATTGGGCATTCAACGATCCCAATTTTTATAGAAGAAACAAAGCCATCGTCGACCGCCGTATTGCGGAAATCTATATGGAATATGCATGCTTCTACCTTGACACCGACCGATCGGCCGAGGCGCGGGAGTACCTTTATAAAATTGCTAAACTGAGGGGCAAAAACGCGCTGTATTATTTTTTTACGATAACAAGCTTCGAACACCCGGCACTTCGCCATGCGACATTGAAAGTTGTTGAAAAGTTAAGAAAATGGGCGCTTCTAATAAAAATCGCACGGATTAGAGGCATTAGCTGCGCTTTGGAAAAAATTTGCTGAATTCTGCACTCTGGGGGTAGAATGTTAAAGTCCGCGTTGCAGGATATCCAAAAAATTGGTTACACGACATTTGTTAAGAAGCTGTTTTTTTTCAAATGGCAGATATTCTATCTCGCAATCGACATAAGCCGATTCAAACAAATGAAGAATAGTGTCGCCGTCGAAATCCAACCTATTGACCGCAGCTTTATTCCTGAAGTCATCGACTTTATCAAACCATTGGGCCATTACGGATCCCATCCGGAACTGATTCTCGATGAATACATGGAAGGTACGTGCAAAGGATATGCTGCAATAGAAAACGGAAAAACAATCGGATTCGTATGGTTTGCCGACAAATTGGCTTCCCCGAATTTCAGCAGCCCAATTATGCGGTTCACGTGGGAATATTTTTTAACATGCGATTCCGACGTATTCCTGTTCGATATTTACATCGATCCCAATCACCGCAAGCACAATAAGGGGTTCAATCTGGCCACACGGTTTTTAAACGAATTGGCTAAATTTGGTTATAAAAATGGCGCGGCGTTTGTATTTCAGAACAACACCGCCTCAATGAAGATGAATGAACGACTTGGATTCTCACTTGTCGGTTCCATCATTATCAAGAGGTTTCTCGCATTTGTTGCACTTCGTGGATCGAGGTTTTCATTCGAATTATCCAATCGAAACTTTTGGAGTGATTTGATTGACGAAATGAATATTTGAATTTCTGCTTTGACGTAGTATTCAGCCGCAAAGAAAAGTCGATGCGACACATCCAAGACGATTTCGAAATCGAGGTCATCGACTCTGAAGCACGACTCGACGATCTGGAGCCGGAATACCTCAATTTTCAGGACCGGTGCAACGCCTCCATTTACTCGTCGTACCTATTTGTAAGGACGGCCTGGAGGCATTTTCACTCCGACCGGGACCAGCTTTTTGTACTCGTTTTTCGATTGGCGCACCAGATCGCGGCTATCGCCCCCTTCAAAATTGCCGTTGAAAAGATATATTTTGCCCCTCTTCGGGTCATACGATTCATTTCGCAGTGGGGGGAAGGAGACGGACCAAGCATAATCACAAGTATCGACGAATCTCTGATTTGGACACAAATAGAAAAGTTCCTCTCGGATACCTATAAAATTTGGGATCTGATTGTGCTTCCCGAGCAACCGGTAGAGTCTCCACTTCACAACGGAACAATTTTCAATACCGGCACTTTCCAGAAAAGAATCGGTGCCCTTGGCCAGTCCCACTATATTGCCTTGGGCGATTCATGGGATGCCTATCTGGCAGCCCGCACGAAAAAAGCCCGAGCCAATTGGACGAGAGGGCGTAAAAAGCTATTTGCTCTGGATCAACCTTGTAGCTTCGAATGCATCGTCTCTTCCGAGCAGATCAGTACCGCCATCGAGCGATACGTTGCGTTGGAGCAACGCTCCTGGAAGAAGGGGATGGACTTCAGTGTAGGCGGCAATGAAACCCAATCCGGGTTCTATAAGGACCTCCTGACCCGTTTGTCAAGCCGGGGAATGGCCGCTTTGTACTTCATAACATATGGCACAGAGGACATTGCTTCACTTATCACATACAAATTTAAAAGGACTATCTACGCCGTACAGATAACCCACTCCGACAAGTTCCAACAGCTTTCGTTGGGGCTGGTCCTCTTTGTGGAGGTCTTGAAGGAGCTTTTCGGATCCGGCTTTTCGGAGCTCGACTTTCTAGGTTTCGAGTCTACTGCCAATCGGCGGCATTGGAAAATCGACTGGGCCTCCGGATCCCGGCAACGAGTCACCTTGAATGTGTATAACAATGGATGGCGCGTTTACGCTTATGCCCTTGAAAAAATGATCCGATCCCGGCTGTCGCGAAAGCCCAATTCTATAAATTGATTTCTGGCCAATATGCGCTTCACCATTTTTCCATCTCGAAAAAACTCTCCGGCAAACAGCACCTCGGTCAAGACCTACCGCGAGGCCGCCGAATTGCCAAAGCTCAAAACCTCCTGGGAGGAGATGGAACTTTTCCCTACCGCAGGTTATGACTATTTCCATACCTTAATCGAGTGTCGCGATCATGCGATCCGACCCCATGTCATTGCTCTGAATCGAGGCGATCGCATCACAGCGCTGGCCATCGGTCGTATCGAAAGGATCGAAAAGCAAACCGATATCAAAGGCCTGCTGAAATTCAAGTCCACAATTCGATCGATACTCTTCGACATCGGGTGTTTCGCGGGCGATTTTTCCGAATCGAACAGCAGGCTCATCGTCAGCGAGCTCTTGGCTTCCCTCAAAAAGGGCGAAGCCGATATGGCCATCTTCAGCGAGGTCCCGATATCTTCAGCGCTCTATGCCTGTGCCAGGCGAATCCCCGCTTTCTGCTTCCGCGATTTTTTTCCCCGGATTCAGGGCCATTACCGGATGACCCTGCCGGACACTCCCGAGCAATTCTACAAGGCCCACAAAAAGGCCAAGAACCTGCGCCGGATCGGGAACCGCCTGGCACGCGATTTCGAAGGCCGCGTCCGGATCCAGTGCTTCCGGGACGAAGCTGACGTCGAGCGCTTTTGCACCGATGCCGACCTGATCCTGCGGCACGCCTCCCGCTACACGCCCGGCATGGGCTTCACCGAACGCCCCGAGCAGGGACCCTTGCTTAAGACGCTGGCCGCCAAGGGCCAGATGCTGGCCTTCGTCCTCTACCTCGACGAGGCGCCCGCGGCCTTCGAGGGCGGCGTCGTCCACGACCAGGCTTACTTCGCCGACTACTGCGGCTACGATCAGCGTTTCCGGAAATACGAGATCGGCTCCTATCTGGAAATCAAGGTCATCGAGCACCTCTGCCGGCAGGAAGGCTTCGGGTATTACGACTTCGGCTGGATGGACACCTTCCACAAGAACCGCTATTGCGACATCCTCACCCGGGAAGCCAACTTCGAGATCTACGCCCCCAGCTTCAAGGGCTTGCTCCTGAACACCAAGAAAACCCTCTACCACCTTATCGGCCCCCAAATAGGGACCCTATGAGCCCTGCCAACTCCGGCCAGTCCAATTCCAAGGGCGGAATGCTGGCCCAATCGGCCATCTATTCGGTCAGCCTGTATCTCTGCATGATCCTGGGCCTGGTGCGGGGCCTGGTGGTCGCCAAGTTCCTGGGCCCGTCCCTCTATGGCATCCGCAACGCCTACGGCATCCTCATGGATTTTCACAACTACTCGCATCTGGGCACCCTGTTCGCCCTCAACCGCGAGGTCCCGCGGATGCGCGGCAACGACGAACTGGCCCGATCCCAGGACGCCATTTCCACCGTCTACTGGGGCAACCTGGTCTTCATCCTGGTCGTCTGCGCCATCCTCATCGGCCTTTCCTTTTTCCTGCGGGCCTCCGGGAGCCTGGGCCCGGATTATTGCGACATGCTGTTCTTCGCCGGGGTGATCATGGTGTTTTGCCGGCTGCGCGACTACTATGATACCAAGCTGAAGATCGAAGACCACTTTCACAGCCTGAGCAAGATCCAACTGGCCAGTCAGCTCGTCGGCATTTTCGCGTGCATCGCGCTGACCTATTATTTCAGCTTGCGCGGCTTCTTTTCCGGACTTTTGCTGGGGGATCTGGTGTTCATCGCGCTGGCGCTGCAGATCGAGTCCTCTGTGCCGCCGCGGAAGTTCGATCGGGCGCTTTTCGTGGAAATGCTGCAAGTGGGCTTTCCCATCATGGCGGCCGGGGTCCTGCTTATGCTCTTGGCCAATTCGGACAAGATCATGATCCTGTCGCTCCTGTCCAAACGGGATCTCGGGCTGTACGGCATCGCCACCATCGCCACAAGCGCCATCGGCGCCGTGCCCTCGGCGATTTACGCCGTCACCATGCCCAAATTGATGGCCAAATACGGCGCCACCAAGGACGTCTACCGCATCCGCAACTTCTTCGAGGAGCCCACCCTCATCATCGCCTTCCTGCTGCCGTTCCTCCTGGCCTCCATCTTTTTCACCATCCACCTGCCCATCGTCTACTACCTGACGAAATACACGGATTCCATCGTGGTGGTCCAGATCCTCTCCATAGGCCTCTATTTTGCGGCCGTCCCGACCATGGCCATTTCGATCTGCTATGCCCTGCGCAAGCAGACGACCATCGTTTTCCTCACCCTTCCCGCCGT
>JAVEVM010000153.1:0-6905 GCA_034005055.1 Desulforhabdus sp.
CGGGTTGGGCTTCAGGCGTCTTTATTGCCTATCATAATAGGGACAGATGGCAGATAAAGCAACTGCAGGCAAACTCGGAATCAACGGCTACTTCTACAAAGGATGCGCGTAGGGAGGTCTTTGACAGAATGCAGACCATTCGTCGTCAAATCATGGAACTGCTGAGCCGGTCGGAGTGCAGCGCCAGGGTTATTTCACAATCCTTGCGCATATCCGAAAAGGAAGTCTATGACCACTTAGCTCATATTGCCCGTTCCGTCACCTCACAGAAAAAGCGGCTGGTTGTGACCCCTTCCCAGTGCGAGGACTGCGGCTATACTTTTGCGGATAGGCGGCGCTTCACGAAGCCTGGACGCTGTCCTCGCTGCAAAGGTGAGCATCTTTCCGAGCCGAAGTACCGGATCGATTAAAGGGAGACATGATGCCGAAAGTGATTGTGCGGAGGGCCGGATATGATTACGAGGATCTGAGGCCTCTCGTCTTCGAAATGATGGAGTCGTTTGATAGAGGTTTGATCAGGGCGGGAAGAAAGGTCGTTATCAAACCTAATCTGCTTACGGCGGCACCCCCTGAGCGTGCGATGCTCACTCATCCGATGATCGTAAGAGCTATCGCCGAATACGTCATTGCCAAGGGGGTCCGACCGCAGATCTCCGACAGTCCCGCTTCCGGTTTTTTTGACAGAGTCTTAATAGAGAGTGGATTAAGGCGAGAGCTCACCGGCCTGGATGTGGAATTCAAATCATTCAAGGCCTCAATGACGGTTGAGGTGGGCGAACCGTTCAATCATCTGGAAATTGCTGAAGATGCTTTGCGGGCAGATGTGCTCATCAACTTGCCCAAGCTGAAAACCCACAGCCAAATGCTGCTCACGCTTGGAGTGAAGAACCTGTTTGGTTGTGTGGTGGGTTTGAGAAAACCCGAGTGGCACCTGCGTGCCGGAGTTGACCGGCAAAAATTTGCACAACTGCTGGTGCGGATTTATGACGCATTGCGACCTGCGATCAATATCCTCGATGGAATCCTTGCCATGGAGGGTCAGGGACCGGGCAGGGGAGGTACTCCCAGACATTTGGGAGTATTACTGGCAAGCGACAACGCCGCAGCTTTGGATGAAACCGTTTGCAGGATGCTCGGAATCGATCCGAACACACTGCTGACCGTCAAAGCGGCGGAGGAATGCCTCGGGTGTAGGCGACAGATCTCGATTGATGGTGATCTTCCGCTCATAGAGGATTACAGGTTACCCGAAATTACTCCGATAGTTTTCGGTCCCAGCTCGATCCACGGGTTGTTGCGTAAATACCTTGTACAAAGGCCCGTAGTGCAAACCTCACTTTGCAAGCTGTGCGGAGAATGTTGGCGTTACTGCCCCGCTGAGGCGATTTCGCACAATCGTGAAAAGGTCCTCTTCGATTATGATAAGTGTATAAGGTGCTATTGCTGTCTGGAAGTCTGCCCCCATGGCGTGTTAAAGACGGCAGAGCCATTGCCGGGCAGGGTTCTGAGACTCATCTCGCAGTGGAACGACGTTGGTTGGCTAAAGTCCAAAAGTTGAAATGGACGTCTCTTTGGATTCCAGCCTGAGCGGGAACTAGGTCCGGAAAGAATTTTCGAACAAGCTCCTGGCTTTTTGCGCGAGCAATTCCAATCGAGGATGAGGAAGCCTATGCTTCAATTTGAATCAGAACAGGACAGACTCCCAGAGACGGCCTCATCAGATCTACATCCCCCCGGGAGTGGTCAGGTGGAAATCAGATCTTTTTCCCAGAAGTTTAAGCAAGGCATTAGTCTGGGTTTGTACAAGGGCTGGTTCGGTCTTTTATGGATGCTTAAGATTCTCATTCCGGTCTCTTTATTGACGACGCTTCTGGAATGGAGCGGCTGGATTGGCGGCCTTGATTTTATCGTCCAGCCGGTCATGGGCCTGCTCAGTTTGCCGGCAATGGCGGCGTTGCCACTGATCATCGGCATGCTGACGGGAGTCTACGGCGGCATTGCGGCTATGGTGGCACTGCCTTTTTCTAAAGAGCAGATGACGCTCATGGCCATTTTTTTACTGATCGCGCACAACCTAATTCAGGAAGGTATTATCCAGGGTCAATCCGGGCTGCATCCCTTGAAAGCCACGGTTTTTCGATTGGTGGCCGCTTTTATAACGGTCCTGGTTGTCGCACAATTCATGGACACAAGTGCGGTCGCTGCTCTGAGCGATGCAACGAAGCAGATCGAATTGTCGCGACCGTTCGCGGTTGCAATGAAACAGTGGGCGACTGCAATGCTTTATCTGTCTCTTAAGATCCTTTTCCTGATAATGGGCATCATGGTGCTGCTGGAAACCCTGAAGGCGCTCGGGTGGATCGATCATATCGTCCGAATGCTGCTGCCGTTTTTGAGGACCTTGGGGTTGAGCTCCAAGGTCGGCATGCTATGGATGACCGCTGTAGTCTTTGGCCTGGCATATGGGGCGGCCGTCATAGTTGAAGAAGCGAAGCGGGGAGACTTGAGCGAGGATGAGTTAACGGAATTACAGCTTTCAATCGGCATCAACCATTCGATGGTTGAAGATCCAGCCTTGTTCTTGTCGCTTGGGTTGAGCGCATTCTGGTTATGGATTCCGCGACTGCTTACTGCGATAATTGCGGTACGTCTGCTCACGCTATGGCAGACACTGAGGCGAGGGGTGAAGGCGGAAGGATGAAGGCGGAGCTCCTTGCCTGCTCTCCGCGCCGGAGCCTCGGGAGAACCAGAGTGCTCCATGCTCTAAGCTCCATGCTGCTCATTGTTCGCCCCCTTGCGGCTTCCCTGACTTCATCCTTCATTCTTCAGTGCACTGTTCGGTAGGATGCGATAGTCTGATCTACAGTTATTAGCAATTTTTCCAGGCTCAAAGGTTTGGTCAGCACCACATCGACACCTCGCCTCGACAGATCATTTTCTTCAAACTGAGCGCCCCATCCGGTAAACAGAATAACAGGAACTCCAGGGCTGTTTGCTTTGACCTTTTCTGCGATCTGCCATCCGCTTATCACCGGCATACCGAGATCCGTCAGGACCAGGTCGAAGCTCTCCTTTTCAATCAAGCGCAAAGCCTCTATGCTGTCGCTTACCGCGGCAACTCTGTGACCCTTCAACCTGAGCATGTCACGGACTATCTCCAGTACCGGAATCTCGTCGTCAATCACCAGGATGTGATATTTGTCCAGATTCCGTTCCAAGCTGTTCTGCTTATTCGTACCTTTTTGATGCCTTGACCTGGGCAGCTTGATTGAGAATGTGGTGCCCTTTCCCTGCTTGCTGGTTACCTGAATCTCTCCCCCGCAGCGGTTAACCAGGCTCCAGGAGACGCTTAGGCCCAACCCCGAATTAACGACTCCTTTGGTGGTATAAAAAGGGTCGAATATTTTAGTGAGCACTTCATTCTTCACCCCGATGCCGGTATCCACCACCTCTATGATGACCCATTCATTTTGCGACCAACTCGATAGAGTGAGTGTTCCTCCGTTCGGCATCGCTTCGACCGCATTAAAGATGATGTTAGTAAGGACTTCACGCAAATCCGAAGGGTGGATGTCTGCCAGGCAGTCTCGTTCGAGATCCAGCTGCAAATCAAGAACACGGCCATTTTTCTCCATACTATTTTTCCATCGCGGCCGCGTAAGGTCCACCACGTCATTGATTGCCTCTGCAATATCAACAGCGGCAACCTGCACTTCCCTGTCCCGGCAGGTGAATTTCTGCAGACGGCGGACTGTATGGGCGCCGTCAAGGATTGCTTTTTCTATGTTCTGAAGTCTTCGCTTGGTTTCTTCATCGCTGGTTTCATGCAGTATCATTTGAATGTTGCCAAGAATAGCCATGAGTAAATTATTGAAGTCGTGAGCGACTCCGCCGGCCATAGTTCCGAGTGCCGCAAGCTTTTCTTTGCGAACCATTTTTTCAGTTAGAGCTTTCTTTTTGGTCATATCGCTTATGACCAACAAATAACCTGTCAGCGAGCCTATCGCGCTCATCAAGCGGCTGGCGTAAACATCGGCCAGGTAGAGGTCTCCGGTCGCTCCAACCAGAGAAACATCTGTACATTCGACCTGATCCAGGGCAGAGAGCTGTTCAAAAATCGTTTGGAACACTTTCGGGTCATGGAAAAAGACCGACGGCGAGCGGCCTATCACATCGTTGGCCTGCGCTCCCTGGAGCTTGTTGATGCCCTTGTTGATGCGCATTAATTTGCCGGCACGATCAAGTATGCAGATCCCTTGAGGGATTCGGTCAATCAGTTGGTGCATCAGTTGGTCGTCAGCAGGTGAATCTGCTGCATTTCTCTGCAACGAGCTATCGCCGTGCAAAGCGGCCTCTTTAGTTGGAGCGGTCCAGATCCCCGATTGATCGGGCACACAGTGTTGCACAATGAGAGAAACGATGAATTTACTGAGAACTCCCCAGTTGCGTTTTAAAACGGGAAAAAACTTATGAGAACAACGGGCACTGATATTCAGTACACCAAGGTCCCGCAATGGAATGCAGGCCAGGCAGCTTGGCTGAACCACCGCGTCTTTTTTGGCAGGAATCAAGTCCCCCCGGTCGTCTTCAATGAAAACCGGTTCTCGTGAGGTAAATACTCTGCCAGCTATTCCTTCGCCTGGTGCGAAAGTCAAAGATCGATTATAAAGTCTTTGATTCTCAATTTCGAATAAATCACTCAGCCCGAAAGCGGCGAACAAAGAGAGTCGCTCATTTTTCTGGTCCCATAACACCAAAGAACAGTTTTCAAAATTAGTCTCTTCAATGATGATTCGAACGACTGCCTGGCCGACTTGCTCAGTCTTGCTTTTTTGCGGAGCCAAATCAGCAAAACGTTGCATCATGCCAAGAAACTGAGCCGTCTGCTCTCGCTCATAATCACCATCCAAAAGGCCCAAATGCACGGCTTCTTTGAGCACGTGGTCCATTTTCCCTTCCTTTTATGAAAGCATCCTCCAAATGTGGTCACCCTCCGTCCGGATTTCGCTCACTCGCTCAACGTGCCCCTCCCATTCGTCCTGTGTTATGTACAGGTCTGCACAATATGAAAGCGCCGCTTTGTAACTGAGGAACTGCGGGTAGACACTTGAATCGGCCAGGATGCGAGCGAGACCAATCATCTTGACCTCAGGCCCAAATCCATTAGCCCGGTGCGGTTGGTGATGATGCCTGATGACCTTTTGACAGACCGCAGGCAAGCACCATTCAATAGCAAGCCGTTCTCCTATTAGTGCATACTTGGATTGGTGTTCCGTTTCGATGTACAATGACGCAATTTTGCGATCGATAGACAGTCCCTGCAAGTACCGGTAATGCTCGGGGAAAAGATACGCTGCAACCGTGCTGCCGATATCGTGAATTAGTCCTAGTAGATACGCCTGTTGGCCACTGATCCAGCCTCTTTTTTCTGCGATTTCCGCGGCCATTCTGGCTGTTATATATGCATGTTTCCACAACCGCTCCCGGTGGCAGGCCTCAATTTCTCCTGTATCAGAAAACTGAATTTTAAGCAAATTACTTAAACAGGCCGATTTCAAGCCTTTGACACCGATGATGTCAATTGCCCCGGAAAGAGTGTCAACTCTTCCCGTGTGTCCGACAACCTTTGAATTGGCAAGGCGCAGGGCAATTGCCGCAAGTACTGGATCATATCGAAGGATGGTTTCAAGCTCGGCAGGGAAATCCGCAGTATCGCGAATCAGTTGCCAGAGGTTCTCAAAAGTGCCAAACAAGACGGGCAGTTCGCGGACTTGGGCGATTCGATCGAGAACATCTCTGTCATCTAAAAACGGTGGATCGATTTTCATTACAATTCAAGTCAACTTTTGCTGTTTTGAGTGGGCAAAAAAAACCGAACCGCCTTCCTTCGGCAACTCGGCCATCTCAAAAGAGATCCGTGGATTTCCGCCTCCACTTCGCAGTGGATTCGGCTTTTTCGGAGGCAAACTCTTACATGAGCTCAGCTTTTGCTCTTCCAATACCATCAAAGCTGATATCGTTGAAGGGGGATTTTAGTGAGGAAAGAATGGGTAATTGAGCTACCCAATCACTGCTCTCCATGCACGACGATCAAGAAAGCTCCTATTCCTATTTTGGCTCAACCGGGTAGCCGGCTTCTTGCCATTCAAGCCAGCCTCCCTTAAGTGCGAACACTTTTCGATATCCTTTTTTCGCAAACTGCCGTGCCACACTGACACTAGTCTTTTCGTACGGTCAGGCGCAATAAAAGACAAAAATCTTATTTTTACCATATTTTCCCGCCCAAGCGCCGGTATTCTGCGAGTCTTCACGCACGGCCCCGAGAATTTTGGTGTTGCTGTTTGTCCAGCTGACCGGATCCCGGACATCAATGATTATGAGATTCGGATCTCCTAGCATCTCCTTAAGCTGGCCCGCTGAGATGCGGTAATCTCCTTTGTTTCCAGCATCAAGCCCCAATGCCATGCCGGCTGAAAGGACTAATGCCAAGACTGTCAGTAAGAATATGATTTTTTTCGATCTGTTCATTGTTATTATTCTCCCGAAAGCTAGCCGCCACGGCGGGAAAGCTTGCTTGCAAATATGGTGATTAACCCGCCGAGCATTACGTAACCGATTATGACCTCACACATAACAAACATTGCTGCCCCTGTGGTTTTTGGCGTTATATCTCCAAAGCCGAGTGTGGTGAAGGTGACGACGCTGTAATAAATCATATTGGAAAGATTGAATTTGAGATAGGCTGACGCGAAATAATCCGGACCCAGAAAGTAGTAGACAAAGGCGAAAAGCATGGCGATAAAAACAGACCATCCAGCCCAGCGAGAAACAGATCGGCCGCAATCCGCGGTGAGCCACCAAAAGAAGAAGACTCGCCTGCCCCAGTATGATTCCAGGAATTCTTC
>JAVEVM010000154.1:0-6887 GCA_034005055.1 Desulforhabdus sp.
TTTCACAATTCACCAGAGCCGCGGGTGGGCCCTGGTAGACGACCTCCCCTCCCCTCTCACCGCCACCCGGTCCCATATCCACCACTTCGTCGCAAAAAGCGATCATATCGGGGTCGTGCTCGACCACCACCACCGTATTGCCGAGCTCCGTCAACCGGCGCAGCTGTCCCATCAAACGATCCTGGTCGCGGGCATGCAATCCCACGCTCGGCTCGTCCATTACATACAAAACATTGACCAGAGCCGATCCAAGCGCGCGCGTAAGATGGACTCGCTGAACCTCTCCGCCGGAAAGCGTGCGCGATTGCCGATCGAGGGTCAAATAATCCAGCCCGACGGCTTTAAGGAAATGCAGTCGACTGCGAATCTCGTCGGCCAAGAGCGTCGCCGCCGAATCCTTCTCCAGCTCCGGCCAGGGTTCATTGAAAAAGCTGAGACAGCGATCGATGGACCAGGCACTCAACGCGTCGATAGTCACGTTGCGCAATCGATAGAGTCGAGTCGCCTGTTGGTAGCGGGTTCCGCCGCAGGAGGCACAAGGCACATAGGCGCGAAAGCGTGACAGGAATACCCGCACGTGCATCTTATATGTTTTGCTCTCCAGCCATTCGAAAAACCCATTGATCCCGTAATAACCCTTGGAGCCTTTGATTATCATCTCTTTGGCGGTTGGGGGAAGATCCTTGAACGGGATATCGGTTGGAATGCCTTTGCGTCGGCAAAAATCCATCAGGTCGTCAAACTCCATTCGATCGGTGCCCCATGGCTTTATGGCGCCCTGCTCGAGTGCGAGTCTGGGATTGGGGATTACCAGATCCAAATCCACACCGATGGTTCGGCCGAACCCGCGGCATTCCGGGCAGGCGCCCAAGGGTGAATTGAATGAGAAAAGATTGGGTGTGGGCGCAGGGATCGGCTCCGTTGCCTGGCATTGAGCACAGCGTAGATCGGAGCTAAAGCGTCGAACTCGGTCCGGAAGGGCCACCACGGCCAGGCGACCTTCGCCCATACCCATGGCGGTCTCGATGGAATCAAGCAGACGCCGGTCCGGGGCTTTCCCCCACGATATGCGGTCCACAACTATCAGCAGCTCTTGTTTGGAGAGCTCTTTGCGGGTTTTTTCTTCGACGTTTTCCAAATCTATCACTCTGCCTTCGTCGAAAAACCGCAAAAAACCTCGAGAAATCAGGTAGCGCGGCCAATCCACCTTCGGGTCGGGGCGATAAGGGAAAGTGATCAGGACACGGCTGCCGACAGGAAGATTGTGCAGTCTTTCAAGGATGCTTTCCGCAGTGTCCTGCGCAATCGGCTCTCCGCAAACCTGGCAGTGTGGAACGGCCAGGCGGGCGAAGAGAATTTTCAGGTGGTCGTTGATTTCCGTTATGGTGCCAACGGTGGAGCGAGAACTTCGTACGGCGGTTCCCGATTCAATGGCAATGCTGGGGGGAATACCATCAATGAGATCAGCCTTGGGCGGATCCATCCGCTCAAGAAATTGTCGGACATACGGCGAAAAGGTCTCGATATAGCGTCTTTGCCCTTCCGCATAGAGGGTGTGCAAGGCCAGGCTGGACTTGCCGGAGCCGCTCACTCCGCTTATGGCGATCAGCCGATTGAGCGGCAGATCCAGATTCAAATTTTTCAGGTTATGTTGCCGAACACCGCGCAAACGAATGACATTTTCGTTGTGACTGGACAAAGGAACTTCCTCCTGAGCTGGCAATCGACACCAGGCACAAGGCGCCACCCGCAACCAGCCTTTGTACAAAAATCTCGGAGCGAGACCGCTTGCCGGTAGCGCTATAGATCTCACCAAGGCCCGCCCGAAAAGCAATTCTAACCGATCCACATGGAAAGAAAACCGTGTCGATCTCCGAGTTGAAGCCGCGGCCACTCCTGCCTTGCACCATCCAGCCGAGAATGGGTGGCGGCCTGCAAATGAGGTGGCGCAGCACAGCGAGGATCGGCGGCGAGAATATTCTTGACACCACCCCGTGCAATTGTTATCCGAAAAATTCCTAAGACGATTCCCAGCACACTCTTATAAAGCGATTTCTTATCACACCTCGTTGCAACGAGCAGGTGGAATCGAAAAAGCAGTTTCAGTAAGGATACAGAATCCCTGGACCTGCAAATCAGGGAGATTGCCCGTAAGACAAACCGGAAGGGACCGTTCATCTCTGCACAAATGGAACAACGTGAATCTGTTACGATCCCAAGCGTCAAAGAGATAATGAAGGAGGCTGATACGGTGTCTGAAGGAAGAATATTGATTGCTGCAAACGAAAACATCGAGGCAACGGATATACAATGCAAACTGACAAGTCTGGGGTACACCTCACCTGATATAGCACTCACCGGGGAAGCAGCCGTTCGCAAGGCGGACGAAGACCGTCCCGACCTCGTCTTGATGGACATAATGCTGCCGGGAGCAATCGATGGCATAGCGGCTGCCGAGCAGATCCGCACCTGTTTTGATATTCCGGTCGTCTATTTTGCCGCTCACGCGGATCAAGCCATGCTACAACGGGCAAAGATAACGGAGCCTTACGGCTATATTGTAAAGCCCTTTGGCGAGCGGGAGCTGCACCTGGCCATAGATATGGCGCTCTACAAGCACAGAGCCGAAAAGCGATTGAGAGAGAGTGAGAAATGGCTTGCTACAACTCTCAAAAGTATCGGAGATGCGCTCATCGCGACCGATCAAACGGGATTGATAAGGTTCATGAATCCAGTCGCAGAAAAGCTCACCGGCTGGACCCTGGAAGAGTGCTCAAACATGGAGCTTGCAGAGGTATTCAAGATCATAAACCGGGATACCCGCCTGCCGGTCGAAGATCCGGTGGCCAAGGTGATCCGCGAAGGCAACATTGCAGGCCTGGCGAACCATACAAGGCTTGTAGCGAAAGACGGCATGGAAATACCGATAGATGACAGCGCTGCACCCATCAAAGATGATATGGGCAACATCATCGGTGTGATCTTGATATTTCGCGATATTACAGAACGCGAGAGAGCAGAGCAAGCACTGCGCCGCAGCAAGGAGCAGTGGGAGCGGACTTTTGATTCGGTGCCGGACCTTGTAGCCATTCTGGACGATCAACACCGGATTGTTCGCGCGAACCGGGCAATGGCGGACCGGTTGGGTGTGCTACCCGATCAATGTATCGGGCTGCATTGCTACGAAGCGGTGCACGGACTGGCAAAATCACCGCCTTTTTGCCCTCATTCCCAAACCTGCCGCGACGGTCAGCATCACGTTGCCGAGGTAAATGAGCCTCGCCTTGGCGGTGACTTCCTGGTCAGTACTACACCCTTGCGCGACTCCTCGGATCAGCTCATCGGCTCCGTGCACGTTGCCCGGGACATCACCGAGCGCAAGGCGGCCGAACGTAAACTGCAGCAACGCGCCCTGGAGCTTCAGAGATTGACGGAAACTCTGGAACAGCGTGTGCGGGAGCGAACGGCTGAGCTGCAGCAGGCTAATGAGCTGCTTGCAAAGGATGTTGCAGAGCGCATAAGGGCTGAGAAAGCCGTGGCGGCGGAACGAAAACGGTTTAATGACGTACTGGAAATGCTGCCGGCTTATTTGGTTTTACTGACGCCGGACTATTACACGCCTTTTGCCAATCGATTTTTTCGGGAGCGCTTTGGCGAGCCGCGCGGCAGACGGTGCTTTGAATACCTGTTTGATCGTAGCGAGCCGTGCGAGATTTGCGAAACCTTCTCGGTGCTTAAAACCGGACAGCCCCACGAGTGGGAGTGGACCGGGCCGGATGGCCGCCGCTACCACATCTTTGACTTCCCTTTCACCGACACGGACGGGGCAACCCTCATCCTGGAGATGGGCATCGATGTTACCGAACATAAGCGGGCCGAGGAGGAGTTGAAGGAATCGGAGGAGAAGCTCAGGCATCTTTCCACAGAGCTCATGAAAGCACAAGAAATGGAAAGAAAACGGATTGCGGGGGAGCTCCATGACAGCGTCGCGGCTTCCCTGGGTGCTGTCAAGTTTAGCATCGAGAAGATCATTTACCGGGAGTCGCCGGGCGAACAGATGCTGGAAGCACTGAACGATCTGATCACAAAAGTTCAGCAGTCTATTGATGAAACGCGCAGAATCATGTCCGATTTACGACCTTCCATGTTGGACGATTTGGGCATTGTCCCTTCCATAAACTGGTTCTGCCGCGAGTTTCAGAAAACATATTCCAGCCTTACCATCGAAAGACGGATGCAGATCGAAGAGAGCCATATTCCCGATTCTTTGAAGACCACGATATTCAGGATCTGCCAGGAAGCGCTCAACAATATTGCCAAACACAGCAAGGCAAGCCTGGTGAGCCTCTATCTTCAGAAAAGAAACGCCGAGATAGAGCTGATCATCGAGGATAACGGGCAAGGATTTGATTTGGAAACGGTTAGAAGAGGATTAGGACTTTCTACGATGAAAGAACGAACGGAGCTTTCAGGAGGCTCCTGCAGTATTGAATCTGTCGAGGGAGGGGGAGCCACGGTGCGATGCTTGTGGCCTTCGGCATGAAATTTGCTTCGTTATTTTAGTAAAACTAGGAGGAGGAAGACAGTCTGATGTTCAAAATTTTAATTGTTGAAGATAATCGCTTTTATCGGCAATCTCTTAAGGAAATCTGCGATGGCAAGTTTTTGGACCTTCACATTGAGGAGGCCGAAAACGGCAAAGAAGCCCTGGAAAAAGTAGATTCCTTTTTACCGGGGCTGGTTTTCATGGATATCGGTTTGCCGGACGAATCGGGCTTGCGGTTAACGAAAAAGATCAAGGCAAAGTATCCCGATATCAGCGTTGTTATGCTGACCAGCCACGATCAGCCCGAATATCGTGAAGCGGCAATCCGTTTCGGTGCAAGCCATTTTTTGAGTAAAGGAGCTGTAACGGGACAAGAGATTCAGGACGTGATCGAATCCTCCCTATCTCTTACTTTCTGAATTGCAGAGTTGTGGGATTCAATGACCACGAATATGCATCAATAAACACTTGGGTACCTCCCAAAGTCCAGATCTTTACCCGGACGATCCTTTCCCTTCGCCATAAAGAAGGTACCTCCGAGGATCATTCCCGTGATTGGTCGGAATCCACTAGAAATCGGCTGTACCCGCCTCGCGACAAACTATCCCTTGCTATTGCCTTCTGCAATCGATTAAAAATCTGTAGTGTAGGGGTATAATCGAGAACATAAGGTCTGAAAATCAGCATGAACAACTCTGAATCTGTCGTAGCGGCCAGAACCACGCCCATGATGCAACAGTATCTGGAAGTCAAATCTCGCTATCCGGATGCCCTGCTCCTTTATCGTATGGGTGATTTCTACGAGCTGTTCATGGAAGATGCAGTGGTTGCCTCACAGATTCTTGAGATTGCTTTAACTTCCCGGGACCGACAGGCGGAAAACCCGATCCCCATGTGCGGGGTGCCCTACCATGCGGCCGAGGGATATATCGCCAAATTGGTTTCCGCAAGCCATAAGGTCGCGATCTGCGAACAGGTGGAAGATCCGAAGAAAGCCAAGGGACTGGTCCGCCGTGAGGTGACTCGGGTGATTACTCCCGGCTTGATTCTGGATTCTCACAATCTATCAGCCAAGCAGCCCAACTATCTGGCCGCCGTGGTCGGATCGGCGGAAGATAATCGATTCGGAATGTCCTATCTCGATATTTCGACAGCTGAATTCAAAGTCGTGGAGCTGGATTCGCAGGAGGTTCTGGTTGACGAGCTGTTGCGGGTATCTCCCAAGGAACTGCTACTCCCGGAAGGAGAGGAATCTGCCTGGCGGCAACGGCTGCAACATTACCTCCAGATCACCTTGACCCACCTCAATTATGATTCTTTCGACAAACGGCGAGCGGTGGAAAGATTGAGGCGACACTTTCAGGTCCACTCCCTGGAAGGTTTCGGGGTAGGCGAGATGAAGCTTGGTATTCAAGCGGCAGGCGCCATCCTTGCCTACATGCAAACGAATCATCTGGGAAGTTGCAGCCACGTAAACAAGCTGCTGCCTTACAGTCGATCCGATTTCATGGTGCTGGATGAAGCCACGGTTCGCAATCTGGAGATTTTTCAGTCGAACAGTTTCCAGGGACGCAAAGGCTCGCTGCTTGAAGTCCTTGATCACACCAGGACCGCCATGGGGGGGCGAAGACTTCAGCACTGGCTGCGTTATCCTCTGCTCGACCTCGATTCCATAGAAGCACGCCAGCAGGCCATTGCCGAATTAAAAGAGAATGCTGCGGCTCGCACCCAAACGCTCAGTCTACTGGAAAAGATCAGCGACATCGAACGCCTGAACAGTCGAAACGGCACCGGTAACGCCAATGCTCGAGATTTAACGGCGCTGAAAAAATCGCTGCAGGCGCTGCCCCCGCTGAGGGAAGCCATTGCCTCTTGCAGCAGTCAGCGCCTGGTGCAGCTTTGCAGCGATTGGGACAATCTGGACGATGTCGCCGAGCTTCTCGACAAAACGCTGACCGAGCCTCCGCCGGCGAACTTCAGCACCGGCGGAACGATCCGGCCGGGGGTGAGCGCCGAGCTCGATCATTATGTGAGGCTCAGCCGCGACGCCAAGAGCTGGATGGCGGAATATGAAAGCAGCGAACGGAAAAAGACCGGCATTGGTTCTCTTAAAGTTCGTTATAATAAAGTGTTTGGCTATTTCATCGAAGTCTCCAGGACGAATTTGGCTGCCGTGCCGGCCGACTATATCCGCAAGCAGACTCTGGTCAACGCTGAGCGCTTTATCACCGAGGATCTGAAAACATTTGAAGCTCAGGTGTTGGAGGCAGATGAAAAACGGCTGGATCTGGAACAGCAGATCTTTGACGAGCTGCGGCGGGAAATTGCCAGGGAGGGCGAG
>JAVEVM010000155.1:0-6880 GCA_034005055.1 Desulforhabdus sp.
CCATCCCGCATAGTGCTCACCACGGTTTTCCAGTATCTGTCAAGATCTTGCTCAAACATTAACTTCCCCGTGTTAAATTTTTTGCAGGTGTTAAGGCTCATTTTTGAACACTTTGACACATGTCATTACGTTTTACATGAATTAATAGCTGATAAATTACGTTTCAAATTAGTGCAATTTCCTTAATCAATAGCATATACAAGAAATATTCCAAAACAAAATCAATCTGGCATTAACTTTGCGTTGCCCGTTTGAGCTGTAACCGAACCAAAGGAGTCGCCCATTGAGTCCGACAGGTTTTAAACACAAAGCTGATTACGTTCTGGATTTCAGAGAGACCATTACTCCTCTCGCCCTCTTGAAGATGACCCAAGTACTGAGAGAGATGAAAACCGATCAAATTCTCGAAATCATCGCATACGATCCAGACACTCGAACGGACCTCTTTAAAGTTCTTCCGCCTTCTTCCTGCGAACTGGTTGACATGCAATTCAACGAAAAAGCCGATTGCTACAAAATCCAGTTGAAGAAAATCCGACATTTTTGGCCATGAAGGCTTAGTCAACAGCGCTGACAACGGAACAGCTTCACTTCTAGCTTGAGGGCAACTTTCGAAAAGGAAAAGGAAACGCATGAGTTTTCAAAAAAGGCTTTCATCAGGTGAATTTGTTGTCTTGGCAGAGATGAACACTCCCAAAGGGGTTGATGTCTCACAATTGGTTTCCGATGCCCGTCGCCTCAAAGGACGCGTCGATGCAGTTGTCGTGCCAGACATGGACAATGGCGTGATGCGAATGAGCGCCTTGGCGGGAGGCGTTTTGATGCATCAGTTGGGAATCGAGGCGGTCATCCACGTGTATTGCCGCGACCGCAATCGAATGGCCTTACAGGGAGACTTGCTGGCCGCTTATGCCCTGGGCATTCAAAACGTCGTGGTGGTGTGCAGTGAAACGATGGCCAATGCCGACCACCACGACGCCAAACCCGTAAATGACCTGGGCGAGCTCGAGCTATTGGGTGCAATCCGCACCCTGGAGGGCGGAACCGACCTTGCCGGCATCGAGCTCAACGGGGCGCCCAACTTTACCACCGGGTGCACGCTGGCTCCGTGTCGAGATGACAAAGCATTCGAACAGGAGCTCGAGCTCACCAGGAAAAAAGTGGAGGCAGGTGCTGAATTCGTGGTCACGCCTCCGGTGTTCAACCTGGACCGATTTGGATCGTTTGTGGATCGGGCAAAAGACTTGGGAGTACCGATCATTCCCACGGTGTTCCTCATAAAGTCCGTTGGAGTCGCCCGCTACATTGCCACCAACGAGCCTGGCGCGGGCATGACGGAAGAGATTATTCAGCGCATTCGCAAAGCATCGGATCGAGAGCATGAGTGTGTTCGCATCGCGGGCGAGACCGTCTCAGCCATCAAGGGATCGGCGCAAGGTGTGAGGATTGTAACGCTGGGATGGGAGCACCGGCTTCCGGCCATCTTGGACCAGGCAGGACTCTGACGTCATTTGCAGGCAATTATCCGTTTCGTTACTCGAACCTTGAGAGGAAGATCAGGATAGAGATGCAAGACAATAAAAAAACAAACAATAAGGTGCTGGTAGTGGGTGGCGGTATGGGCGGCATCCGGGCTGCGCTGGATCTGGCGGAGGCAGGCCGCGACGTAGTGCTCATCGATAAAAGTTTTTCCATAGGCGGGCTCATGACTCGCCTTGACAGGACTTTTCCAACAAACAATTGCGACTTGTGCACACTCTCACCCCATCTTTCGGAAAGCGGCAGAAAATTGCACGTCGAGCTTCTAACCGGGACTGCGCTGTCCAACCTTGATGGTGAGGTCGGTGATTTTACAGCCGTACTCGAAACAGAGCCACGCTATATTGATTTGGACAAGTGCACGGCGTGCGGTCAGTGCCACGAGCAGTTCCCGGACGTGGTTCGTTTTACTCCCGGCCTGGATCACCGAGCGCCTACCTGTATGCGCTATCCACAGGCGACTCCTTACGCATTCTCCGTCGATCTGAAACGCTGCAAAGATGTCGACGCCCTAGTTCGATCGTGCCCTGCGGGTGCAATCAATCCAAACGATACGTCGAAAGCGGAACAGATATCGGTAGGCTCGATAATTCTGGCGCCCGGGGCTGATTTGTTCGATCCGAGTGTGCTCGATACCTATGGCTACGGGGTGCATCCCAATGTGGTCACCAGTATGGAATACGAAAGGATTTTATCCGCGACAGGTCCCACCAACGGTGAGCTGGTTCGCCCTTCGGACGGCAAGAGGCCGCAGAAAATAGCCTGGATTCAATGTGTGGGATCGCGGGGCATACAGGAGGGCTGTGTCGGTTACTGTTCGAGCGCCTGCTGCATGTACGCTTTGAAAGAGGCAATCGTGACCCGCGAGCGGTTTCATGAAGAGACGGAAACCAGCATTTTCTACATGGACATGAGGACCTTTGGAAAGGACTATGAGCTTTATTATCAGCGCGCCAAGAATGATTTCGGAGTGCGACTGGTGCGCAGCCGTCCTCATAGCGTGGTCGGTCAGAACGGCACCGGAGACCTGGCCATAGCATATCTGCCGGAAGACGGCGGGCCGGCGCAAACCGAGATTTTCGACATGGTGGTTTTGACCATCGGCTTTCGAATTGCACCGGAGGTCCAGCAGCTCGCCGAAAAGATAGGCATAAACCTGAACGAGCACGGTTTTGCTCAAACGAACAGCTTCGATCCGGTCGTTACATCCAAGCCGGGAGTTTACGTCTGTGGCCTGTTTGAATCCCCTAAAGACATACCGGAGACGATGATTCAGGCCAGTGCGGCGGCATTCACTGCCGACAGCGACTTGAATCCCATGCGCATCACCAGCAAGAGTGAAGAAGAATTGCCGCCGGAGCGCAATGTTTCCGGCGAAGGCCCCAATGTGGGCGTGTTCATCTGTGACTGCGGCCTGAATATCGGAGGAGTCGTGGATGTCGACAAGCTCGTTGAATTTGCCGGCAAGCTTCCCAACGTGAGCGTCGCGGAGGCGATCGGCCATGGCTGCAGTAAAGAATCCTTAAATCTCGTTCAGCGCCGCATTGAAGAAAAAGGGCTCAACCGGGTCGTCGTCGGCGCCTGCTCCCCGAGAACCCATGAAAGACTCTTTCAGGACACCGTTCGCCAGGCCGGGCTGAATAAATATTTGGTTGAGCTTGCCAACCTGCGAGATCAGGACACCTGGGTTCACCGCGATCAGCCCGAAGTGGCCGCGCAAAAAGCTCAAGATCTCATCAAAATGGCTGTGGCGGCGGTTCGGCTCTCCCACCCGCTGATCGACCATACTCTTCCCATGAACAAGGACGTCCTCGTTGTCGGCGGTGGAGTGACCGGCATGACGGCGGCTTTGAGTCTGGGCGATATGGGCTATCGGGTGTATCTGGTCGAACGGTCGGGGCAGCTGGGGGGCAATGCGCGAAACATTCGTAAAACCCTCGAAGGGGAAGACGTCGGCCGCTATGTGGAGGACTTGATCAACCGTACTGAAAGCCACGACCAGATCCAGGTGCTCACCCAGTCTCTAATCGTCGACCATACGGGCATGCCCGGAATGTTTCGAACCGGTGTGCAGTTCGGACCGCAGATGTTCTACCGGCCGATCCGCCACGGCATCACCATTCTTGCCACCGGTGCACTTGCCAACCGCCCGCGTGAGTACCTGCTCGATGAGCACGCTGCAGTGATGACCCAGCGCGACCTGGATAACTTTCTGGAAGATCAGGCGGACAAAGTCAGGTCCTGGCAAAATGTCGTCATGATCCAGTGTGTCGGATCGCGCACTCCCGAGAACCCGAACTGCTCGCGGGTGTGCTGTCAGTCGGCGGTGAAAAATGCGCTGCGCGTGATAGAGCTCAATCCACAAGCCAGAGTGTTTGTCTTATATCGCGACATGCGCACCCCGGGCTTTGAGGAAGATTACTACCGCAAGGCACGCGAACGGGGAGTCGTCTTTGTCAACTACGGGCTTGAAAGCAAACCATCGGTTGCAGGGAACGGCAATGGCGTTACAGTCACTTTCGCCGATCCCATTTTGGGGCGAGAAATTCAGGTTGCCGCCGATTGCCTGGCATTGAGCACAGGATTTATTGCAGACGAAGAATCCAGCGAAGATCTGGGAACCATTTTCCGGCTGCCGCGGACCAAGGATGCCTATTTCCTGGAAGATCACATTAAGCTCAGGCCGGTCGATCTGCCGATTCCGGGCTTTTTTGTAGCGGGCACAGCCCATTCGCCGAGATCTATTCGTGAAAGTGTTGCTCAGGCCAAGGCGGCCGCGGGTCGTGCCAGGACCTTCCTGGCCCGCGATCTGATCAATTTGGGGGCGGCCGTCGCTACCGTGGACAAAGATAAATGCGCCTCCTGCCTGATCTGCGTGCGAGCCTGTCCGTTCGGGGTGCCGTTCATCAATGCCGATGGGTATTCCGAAATCGATCCGGCCAAATGTCACGGTTGTGGAACCTGTGCTTCAGAATGCCCGGCTAAAGCCATTCAACTCATGCAATACGAAGATGATCAAATATTGGCCAAATTAGACGGACTCTTTGAAAGGATGGTGTGATGCAGAACTTTGAACCGGTAATCGTAGCTTTTTGCTGCCATTACTGCGCTTACACGGCCGCAGATATGGCTGGCAGCAAAAGACTCAGCTACCCACCCAATGTCAAGATCATTCGCGTCCCCTGTTCTGGAAAGGTAGACGCCATACACCTGATGAAGGCTCTGCAAAAAGGGGCCGACGGGGTCTACGTGGCGGGCTGCCTGGACGGCGACTGCCACTTCAAAACCGGGAACATCAGAGCGGCGCGTCATGTTGACCATGTCAAAAGGCTGCTTGGAGAGATCGGCATTGAGAAGGAGCGGGTTGAGATGTTCTCCATGTCGGCAGGAATGGGGGAAAAGTTTGCAGAGGTCGCTTCCGACTTCACTGAGAAGATTCGCAAGTTGGGACCTAATCCAATCAACAGAACGGCCTTTGCTGAAGCCAGGCAGGCGATCGGCTAAGCAGAAAGACGAGGGAGTTAGCTAACATGATTACAGCGGAACGAAAACCCATGGATGAGTTAACCGAATACGTAAAGCCATTCGGACGTATTCTGCTTGTTGGCTGCAATGAATGCGTGACGGTATGCGCGGCCGGCGGCAGAAAAGAAGTGGGGCTGCTCTCATCCGCCCTGCAGATGCACTTCATGAAAGAAGGCCAACCCTTCGAAGTGAAGGAGATTACCTTGGAGAGGCAATGCGACCCTGAATATGTGGAAGAGCTGGTCCCGCACATCAACCAGGTGGACGCAGTGCTCTCCATGGCCTGCGGCTGCGGTGTTCAGGAGATCGCCAGAAGGTATAAAGAAAAGCCCGTTTTTCCGGCAGTGAATACGAAATTCATGGGAGCCTCCGAGAGCCAGGGGATTTGGGCCGAACGCTGTCAGGGATGCGGGGATTGCGTCCTGGGAATAACCGGAGGTGTCTGCCCCATCGCTCGCTGCTCCAAGCAGCTGCTTAACGGTCCCTGTGGCGGCTCCACCAAAGGCAAATGTGAGATCGACCCGGGTGTGGACTGCGCATGGCAGCTCATCTGGGATCGGCTGAAGGCTTTGGGGAAGTCCGATTTATATGAAGAGAACATCCCGGCAAAAGACTGGCGAAGTGGACGAGGCGGAGGACCTCGCAAAATCATAAGAGAGGATTTGGCATCATGAAAACGGAAAGCACACTGGAAAAAATCTTGGCGGCGGGACATCTGGCTGTGACCTCGGAATGCGGACCGCCGAGAGGGGCATTGCCGGCTAAAATCAAAGAAAAGGCCGAAATGCTTCGAGGTTTTGTTGACGCTGTCAATGTGACGGATAATCAGACCGCCATGGTCAGGATGAGCAGTCTTGCAGCCTGCATTTTTCTGCGACAAATGGGACTCAATCCGATCCTGCAAATGGTCACCCGGGATCGCAATCGGCTTGCCATGCAGAGCGATATATTAGGGGCTTATTCGCACGACATCGATACCATGCTCTGCTTATCGGGCGATCACCCACACTTCGGCGATCATGCCATGGCCGCCAATGTTCATGACGTAGACTCGATTCAGTTCGTCGACATGGTCCGCACCATGCGCGATGAGGGGAAATTCCAGGGCGGGGAGCCCATCGACGGCCCGCCTAAAATGTTCATCGGAGCCGCCGCCAATCCATTTGCCGACCCGTTTGAGCTGAGAGTTGCCAGGTTGGCCAAGAAGGTCAAAGCGGGCGTCGATTTCATCCAAACTCAATGCATCTATAACGTCGACAAATTTGCCAAATGGATGGAAGGCGTCCGCGATCGGGGTTTGCATGAAAAGGTCTACATATTGGCCGGCATTACCCCCATGAAATCCGCCGGCATGGCACGGTACATGAAAAACAAAGTGCCCGGCATGGACGTTCCCGATGAACTGGTCAAACGTATCGCCGGTGTTCCGAAAGAAAAACAGGCAGACGAAGGAATCAAAATCTGCATTGAAACCATTGAACGCTGCAAGGAAATCGAAGGGGTGAACGGATTTCACATCATGGCGATCGAGTGGGAACAAAAAGTCCCCGAAATCGTTGAACAGGCCGGGCTACTGCCAAGACCTTCCGTGAACTGAATTGGATGAGATGGTTGAGAACGTAAAGGAGAACAGTCATGAGTAAACAACAGCACATTTTGGTAGTGGACGATGACCCGGGTGTGGTCGAAGCTGTTTCTATGAAACTTAACAGTCTAAACTTTCGCACCTCCAAGGCCTATGACGGGGTAGAGGCTTATGAAAAGATCAGGCAAGACAAGCCGGATCTCGTTATTTTGGATGTCATGATGCCAAGGA
>JAVEVM010000156.1:0-6874 GCA_034005055.1 Desulforhabdus sp.
TGCCGATTAGCGTAAAGGGCTCGATTAAAGCTGCTTTCTCCGTAATCTCGTCCTCCCACCAGAGCAAATACCGCCCCGGTTTTTGGCTGCACGGCAATCAATGCCGCTTGAAGGGCGCCATTTCGAGAATCGGATTTCAATTTGGGGAAGGTTTTCTCAAGCTCGGCCAGCCCCTCACTCACAGCCTTCTCGGCGGCCAGTGACATCTCCGGCACCAGGGTGGTGTAAATATTAAGCCCTGCTGTCTCCAGGACCTCCGGCGCATAGAGCTCCTGCAACTGCTGGCGGACATAATCTACAAAAAAGGGAGCAACCTTCAACGGTAGCTCCGATTTTGCGACCCGCAAAGGAAGGGCACGTTCAACTTGATACTCTTGAGGGGAGATCTTCCCCAAATCGAGCATCCGCTTCAAGACCATGTTGCGGCGTTCTTTAGAGACCTCAGGACTTTTGTAGGGCGAATAAAAATTGGGGGCACGAATCATCCCCGCCATAGTGGCAGCTTCGGCCAGCGTTAAGTTCTCAACATTGCGTCCGAAATAGTAGCGAGCAGCTTCTCCCATGCCGTGAATGGCAACGCTCCCTCGCTGGCCTAGATAAATCTCGTTCATATACATTTCAAGAATGTCATCTTTCTGATAGGCAGCCTCGAGCACAAGAGCCATGCTCGCTTCAAGTACTTTGCGCTTGATGCTTTTTTCCGGCTCCAAAAAATAATTCTTGACCAGCTGCTGAGTTATGGTGGACCCTCCCTGGACCACTCGTCCGGCAAGCAAGTCGGCCCACAAGGCACGCGAAATTCCCCACCAGTCTATCCCCGGGTGCTCGTAGAAACGGTGATCTTCAATGGCTATAACCGCATCGATCAGGTCGGACGGAGCCTGATGGATGTTGATCAGCAAGCGGCTTTCCCGCTCCTCCCCAAACAGTCGCGCAATCTCCACGGGCTCCAATTCAAGGAAGGCAACATTGGCCGATTCTCCTTCGATTTTTAGCAGCTTGTTTTTTGCGAAAAGAAATTTTACGTGCTGCTGCGGCAGAGTGCGGCCGGAGAAATGGAATTGTCGCAGATGCACCAGCAGATTATCCCGCCCCACCTTGTATTCACCTGCACCCAGAGGCTCTTTGTAGGCCTCCTGGTAGCGACGCAAATCGAGCATGTGCTTCATCTCGGAAAGAGAAAAGGACTGTCCCGGATAGATGGGCACCGTGGCGGAAAAGACTCTCGAAGGGATACTCCACTTGCGCACGGCGAAGCGATTTTGCACTTCTATGTAGAGATAAAAAAAGTAACCCGTCAGAAAGATTGCAGCGACAAGCCCGAGCAGGCCCGATACTTTCCACCAGAAAAATCGATTGGCTTTCTTCTTTTTTCCTTTAATCTTCGGCATAATGATAGATCGCTACTTTTTCTCCAAATTGACGACACATTCAATATGAGGCGTGTGAGGAAACAAGTCGAACGGCTGCACATCCTTTATCACGTACTGGTCCAGCAGCAGTCCGATATCCCTGGCAAGTGTCGACGGATTACAGGAGACGGCAATGATTCGCTGGGGAGCAACTTCCTGCAATGCCCTGATAACCTTCGGATGCATACCCGCGCGGGGAGGATCGGTGATGACGACGTCGGGTATGCCTCCGTATTGGGACGAGCCGAGCACTTCTCTGATCACATCTTTCAGATCGCCGACCCGAAATGAGCAATTGTCGACATTGTTCAGCCGGCAATTTACGTAAGCATCCTCGACAGCTTCCTGCACCACTTCAAATCCTACTACTCTATGCACTTTCGATGCAATGAAAAGAGCGATGCTACCGGTGCCGCAGTATAGGTCCCATACCGTTTCCCTGCCGGTAAACGAGCCAAGCCTTTCGACAGCTTCATATAGCTTCTCGGCCGCAAGCGGATTTGTCTGAAAGAAGGAATGGGCGGAAATCTGAAAGCGCAAATCCCCCATCCGCTCTTCTATGAAGCCGGGTCCCGTCAGAATTCGGCTCCAATCTCCAACAGCCACTTGAGCCTTCTTTTGACTTACCGAATGAACCATGGTGGTTATACCGGGAAAGCACGAGGCGAGGTGGTGAAACAAGTCGTCAATTCTCTTTTCCTGTTCCCTATGAGCGGCCGTCAGCAGGTGGACAAGGGTTTGATTGGTGCGCTTGCCTTCCCGAATCACCAAAAAGCGCAAGAATCCTTGATGATCTCGCGTATTGTATGGGGTTAAACCGGTCTCTGAACACCAGTTGCGAACCTCCCTGACGATCTCCACGCTCTGCGGGGATTGCAGCAGGCACTGCTCCAGGTTAAACACTTTGTCAAAGCTCGCCCGGACATGGAGTCCCAGGGCAAAATCCTTCCTGTACTCGGCTTCCTTAGCAGCGATTTCTTCAGGCAGAAGCCACCGGCGATTGGAAAAGCTATATTCCATCTTATTGCGATAGTAGGTCGTCTGAGGTGCCGCCACGGTTTCGCCGACCTCCAGGGGCTCTCTGCCAACTCTTGCCAAATGAGTCAGGCATTCACGGACGTGAAGCCTCTTCCAGACAAGCTGCTCACCATAGGGCAAATCCTGCCACCGGCATCCTCCGCAAACCCCGAAATGGGGGCAAAACGGTTCGGCATAAATGGGAGATTGGCTGATCGTCTCTATTACCCGAGCCTCAGCGTACTGACGTTTTTTGCGCGTGATTCGCACCTTGACCAATTGGCCGGGAAGCGCATGGTCAATGAAGATGACGAATCCATCGACGTGCGCCACCGCTTTGCCGCCAAAGGCCAATTTTTCAACCAGCACGGGTAGTTCGGCACCTTTTCGAATAGCTTGCATTTTGAGCGTCTTTTTCCTTTCACAATTGTCGTGCAACCTTTTTATTTACGCTTTTTTTGCAGAATAGGAAAGCCCACGCTTGATTTCGTTTCAAATGCCGGCAACTTCCAAGCTTTTCTTTGCACCCCCGCTGTGTTAATAAGCTCGTGCTGGACCGGTTTGTGCCCATTTTGCGAAACGATCGAGAGGGAAGAAGTATGTTGTTGAGTCAAATCCAGACTTATGGAAGGCTCATCAAATTCACTCATACCGTCTTTGCACTTCCGTTTGCACTGGCTGCAGTGCTTTTGGCTCATCGCCAGCACCCGGTGACCTGGACGGCCCTTTTCTGGATCGTGCTGGCGATGGCTGCAGCAAGGTCCGCCGCCATGGGCTTCAATCGTTTGGCCGATTACGAATATGACATGAAAAACCCGAGAACGGCAACCCGGCCGCATGCCACAGGAGAAATCAGCAAGAAATCCCTGTTCCTGTTTGTTCTGCTTTCCTCTGCTGTCCTGGTTGTGAGTGCGGCCATGCTGGGTAGACTGTGCCTGATACTTTCCGGGCCGCTCATGATTGTTCTTTTCTTTTACTCGTTCACCAAGAGATTTACTCCCTACTCTCACCTCTTCCTTGGCTTTGCCATAGGCCTTGCTCCCCTTGGCGCCTGGATTGCCATCACCGGAACCCTGGACCAGCGAATTCTGCTTCTGACATCGGCGCTAATGACCTATATCGCCGGCTTCGATATTCTTTACGCATGCCAGGACGTTGATTTCGACCGTCGAGCCAGATTATTTTCGATTCCGGCTTGTTGGGGCATCAGACCGGCATTGCGCGTCTCCTCTTTGTTGCACATGTTCACGTTTGTTTCGCTGCTGCTGATTTATTTTGCCTTTGACCTGGGTCCGATCTATCTGGCTTTTTTGAGTGCAATCAGTTTGCTGCTTGTTGTCGAGCATCGGTTGGTGCGTCCGCACCGCCTGGACAACATCAACATTGCCTTCTTTCACGTAAACAGCGCCATTTCCATACTTCTTTTCCTGGCGGTATTGATGGACACCTGGCTCTCTTGAACAGGACAGGACGATGAAAGCAGCCTACCAAAACCTTGGGGAGCTCATTCGAGCACTGGAGCAAGCGGGTGAATTGCTGCGCATTACAGCGCCGGTTTCCACCTATTTGGAGATCACTCAGATTACCGATCTGGTTTCAAAAAGTCCGGGTGGAGGCAAGGCTCTCTTGTTTGAAAACGTTATTAATTCAGATTTTCCTGTTTTGACCAATGCGTTTGGCAGCGATCGCCGCATCTGCATGGCTTTGGGAGTCCCGAGCCTTGATGCGCTGGCTGAACGGCTGCAAAGATTCGTGCAAATGGAGCCACCCAAATCCTTCGGCGACGCGTTTCGACTTTTGCCGATGGGCTGGGACCTTCTGAAAGCCATTCCACGCAGGCTCAAAACGGCGCCCTGCCAGGAGGTCGTCTATCGCGGCGAGGATGTGGATCTGGCCCGCCTTCCCGTTTTGACCTGCTGGCCGCAGGACGGCGGCCCTTTCATCACACTGCCGGTGGTGATCACTCGAAGCCTGGTCACCGGCAGGCGCAATGTCGGCATGTACCGGCTGCAAGTGTTTAACAGCAACACCACCGGAATGCACTGGCACATCCATAAAGACGGCTCCCATTATTATCAGGAGTACCGAGCGAAGAAGGCGCGCATGCCGGTTGCGGTGGCAATCGGCACCGATCCGGCCACCACTTACGCGGCCACCGCTCCGATGCCAAGAGGGGTGGATGAGATCATGCTGGCCGGTTTCATCAGGCGCAAACCGGTACCGATGGTGCGCTGCCTTACGGTGGATCTGGAGGTCCCGGCGGAGGCAGAGCTCGTGCTGGAAGGATATGTCTATCCCGACGAATTGCGCCTTGAGGGGCCTTTCGGCGATCACACCGGCTATTATTCCCTGGTGGATGAGTATCCCGTTTTTCATGTAACCGCCTTAACTCATCGGAAAAACCCGGTATACCCGGCCACGGTCGTAGGACGGCCGCCGATGGAAGACTGCTATCTGGCCAAAGCTTCCGAGAGGATCTTCCTGCCGCTGCTGAAGACGGTTTTGCCGGAAATAAGCGATTTTTGGATGCCCTGGGAGGGAGTTTTTCATAACGCCACGGTTATAGCCATAAACAAAGAATACCCGGGGCACGCTCGCCGCGTAATGAGCGCCATCTGGAGCCAGGGGCAGATGAGCTTCTGTAAAGTCGCCATTTTGGTCGGCTCGGATATGGATCTGAGCCGGCCGCGCGAAGTCTTCAAAGCCATTTTGAATGAAGTGGATCTGGAAACCGACCTGTACATTACCGAAGGAATTCTGGACGTTTTGGATCATAGCGCACCCGATGCTCTCTTCGGTGGCAAGCTCGGCATCGACGCCACCCGCAGGATGACCGGAGAACGAGAGCGGCCGGAGCCGGCAGAGCCCCCGTCCATTCCCGAGACAACCGTAATTGAACGTGCGGTGAAGGAGGTTTCCCCCAGCCTGGTGGGCTGTTATGCGCCTGCGCTCGATGTTCGCAACCGACTCCTCGTACTGAACTTCCAAAAACGCGGCAACATCACAGGACGACAGCTGGTTAACAAGATTTTCAATCATCCCGACCTTACTCCCTTCTCTATATTCGTATTGTACGACAGCAACATCGACTTGAAAGACGGATCACTGTTGCTCTGGAAGGTCTTTAACAATGTCGATCCCAAACGGGACATATTCAAACGAGGCGGCCGCATCGTGATCGATGCCACTAAGAAGGGACGCGAAGATGATCACCATAGACCCTGGCCGGATGACATCGTGATGGACCAGGAGATTGTGGAACGGGTGAAGAACCGTGCCGGGGAATTGGGGATCGAGCGATTTCTGGCATGATCCGGCCAGAAAAAGCTCTTCCGTTTCGACTCCTCACATTTTGTATATACTTCGCTTGGTCTGCCTGCAGACTCAAATCAATTTATGAATGATCCCTGATTTCAGCAACGAAGTCGCTTTCACCACCTTTCATTATGGCAACCAGGGGCTCGCGCCGAATTTGGAGGAACGGAGTGGGATATTTTCCCCCAGTTGCAGAAGATTTGAGGCAACCCCTGTACTGCCGGGATTTCGATGAATGTTTGATTGGACGTTCATAAAACGATTGGTAATCGTACTTGCTTGTTTCGTCCTGGTTCAAATTTTTTACCTGGGCTATCAGCAACAGCCGGTATGGGACCCGCCAGTCATCCTACCTGCTTACACCTTTTTATTGTTGAGCGCTGCCCTGGCAGCGACCAAAAGGAACCGGCTCCGAGATCTTTTTGTTCGCAACGAAGCTCTGATTCTACTGATAACGGCAAGTCTGTTGGGGTACAGCTTCTATCGAGAGTACGTCTCCCTGGGAGGCACGTCTGAGCCGACTGTTTTTCGCAGCTGGTGTGATCAGTTTGCCTACTACAAGATGCTGGATCTGCTCAAGGCCGGCCAGTTCAAAAGCGAAGTATACTTTTATGGGCTTGGCTACCCGATTCTGGGTTACGCTGTTTCCTGGCTTTATCCGAGAGATCCCTACTACGTGGTGAATCTGGTAAGCTTTCTGGCTGTCTACTTTTTGATCTACAAGATGCTCGATCGCTTCACCGATAATAAACTTCTGGCTTACCTCGCGGCGACACTCTATGCCCTATTCCCCTTTCCCCGGACTTTCATCGTAGAGCCATGGACCAGCACGGTCTCCCTCACCTGCTATTCTGCCGCGATTGTGACCTGTCTTAAAGAGAAGCTCGGATGGCTCGATTGGCTCCTGATGGGTCTGCTGACCGGTTTGATCTTTGCCGCACGCTATGTCGATATTGTACTGCTCATTCCGGTCTGGCTCTGTTTTTTTGGCAGAGCTTTCAGTACACATAACATGAAGTCTATTGCCGCCATTGCTGCAGGCGGTTGTGTAACAATTCTGATTATTTTTTCCGTCGCCTATACTCACAAGATGTATCTAGGGGGATATTTCCAGACGCCCTACAAACATC
>JAVEVM010000157.1:0-6862 GCA_034005055.1 Desulforhabdus sp.
GTCTCCAGCACTCGCGCTTTAACTACGGCAGTAAAATAGAAGCAATACTGCGCCGCACCCCATGCGACGTCGGCATTTATCGGACGCTATGAAAGAGCGCTCCCATTCTTTATCTTCACTTTCGCCCCCCGAAGTTTTCGTCCTCCTGGAGAGCCGAGCAAGCGGTCTCACCGGCGAGGAAGTGCGGGAACGCCTTGCTCATATTGGCCCGAATTGTTATTCGTTTCCCCGTAGGTACCCATGGCTACGCTGCTTTATCCGGCAGTTCACCCATTTTTTCACCATTCTGCTTTTCATCTCGGCGGCCACCTGCTTTATCGCCAACACCCTGGAATCAGGCGAGAGCATGGCCGTTCTCGGCTGGGCCTTGCTCAGCGTCGCCCTACTCAACGGAATCTTCAGCTTCATCCAGGAATATCGGGCCGAACGGGCCATGGAGGCGCTCAAAGGTCTTCTCCCGCATCTGGTTGCCGTACGGCGGGAGAACAGAGTGTTTAAGGAGCCCGCGGAACGATTGGTACCTGGGGATGTCATCCTGCTCGATGAAGGTGACAAAATTCCTGCCGATACCCGCCTCATCGATGCGAACGGCATGCTGGTCAACAACGCTCCGCTCACCGGGGAAGCCGTACCGTGTATCGTCACAGCCGAACCATGCGGTGAAGAACCGAACGAAATCGGCAACATCATCTATGCCGGTTGTACCGTCATGCGCGGTTATGGCGTCGGCATTGTCTTTGCCACCGGTATCAGGACCGAGTTCGGCAAAGTCGCGCACCTCTCGCAAACCATCAGCAGAACGCCATCGCCGCTGGAGCGGGAAACGACACATATGGTGCGAACCCTTTCGGTCATCGCCTGCACCATGGGCGTCGGTTTTTTCCTCTTCGGGGTCTTCACCGGCAAACCGTTATGGGTCAATTTGGTGTTCATGATGGGCATCATCGTCGCCAACGTCCCAGAAGGATTGCTGCCGACGCTCACCCTGTCGTTAGCCATCGGCAGTCAGCGCATGGCCAGAAAAAACGTGCTGGTAAAATCGTTGAGTGCTGTCGAGTCGCTTGGTGCGGTACACGTCATCTGCTCTGACAAGACCGGCACCCTGACGCAGAACCGGCTTTCCATAACCTGGGTCAGCGACGCCTTTACCGGAGACAATTAAAGCGACTCCAAACAGCAGATACTGCTCAAGCTGGCACTTTTTGCTTCGGAAGTCCAATCCACCGAGTCCGGCTTGACCGGCGACGCCGTTGACGTGGCTATTGCGGAAAAGAGCCGGGAGATAGGTCTCGATCTGGACGAGACGCACCGGCAGATCTGCCGCTCTTTTCCGTTTGACGTGCAGAAGAGGCGTTCCGGCGGAATCGGCACCACGGATCACGGCCATATGCTGGCGGTAAAAGGAGCTTTCGAAGCGCTTAGACCTCTGCTCGCCGCCGGTGAACACACGGAACCGGCCGAGTCGGTGATGCGTGCCTTGGCCGGACAAGGCCTGCGGGTCATCACCGTGGCCTGGCGTCCACTGAACCACACAGAATTCCAGAATGCCACCTCCCGGGCGCAAACCTTTGATCAGGAAGCTCTGGAACAAGATCTTCGGCTTGCCGGGTTTCTCGGTATCGATGACCCGCTTCGCCCAGGTGTTTCAGAAGCCGTCACCGCCTGCCGCCGGGCCGGTATCGATATCATTCTCATCACCGGGGATCATGCCGACACCGCTTTGGCGGTTGCCCGAAGCATTGCCATCGTGCCACCGGGTTCAGCGACGACAACCTGTCTGTGCGGTGACGAACTCAAGCAGCTCTCCGTGGGCGATTTGGCGCAACGGTTTGATCAAGGACTGCGGGTGTTCGCCAGGACATCACCGGAGCAGAAGATGAAAATCGTCATGGCCCTGCAGCGGATGGAAAAAGTGGTGGCCATGACCGGTGACGGAGTCAACGATGCACCGGCCCTCAAGGCCGCCGATGTGGGCATTGCCATGGGAAGCCAGGGAACCGATGTGGCCCGGGAAGCGGCTCAGATCGTGCTGCTTGACGACAATTTCGCCTCCATCGTCGCCGGTATTGAAGAGGGGCGCACGATCTTTGCCAATATCAAGAAATTTACCAATTACGTCCTGGTCAGCAACGGTCCGGAAATTCTGCCCTACCTGCTCTCTATCCTCTTTCCGGTGCCCCTGGCCCTGAATGTCATCCATATCCTCTCCATCGATCTCGGAACCGACATCGTCCCTTCCATCGGGCTTGGCCAGGAGCCGCCGGCACCGGAAATCATGGAGCGGCCGCCTCGCGATTTCAGCACCGGCCTCCTTACGCCGGGGCTACTCATCCACAGCTACCTCTTTCTCGGCCTGGTGGAGGCTTGCTGGTCGCTCTTTCTCTTCTTCCTGGTATTGGTTCAAGGGGGCTGGCAGTACGGCACGGAACTGCCGGTCAGCACAGCACTTTACCGTTCGGCAACCGGCATCACTCTGGCAACCATACTGCTCATGCAGATCGGCAATCTGATTGGCCGCCGTTACCGCTCCCGATCCGGACTGGATTGGGGCCTTTTCACCAACCCCTTGCTGGTATTCGGCATCGTCATCCAAGTCTGGTTTTCCTGGGCAACGCTCTATTTCCCGCCAATCCAGAACATCCTCAACACCGGCCCCGTATCCCATGAGCTATACGTTTTGGCATGGTTGGGGATGCTGCTGATCTTCGGGATCGACTATCTGCGGAAGGTCTTTGCCAGATAGGTGATTCCGAAAGGCTGACAAAAATGAACGCGTGGGAAAAAGTATGTGGCTCAGAGCACGATTCCGAGCTATCGACCAAAGATACGACGCAATTTCTCTGGCAGGCTTGCCGAGTTTGAACCGGAACTACTTGGCGACGAGTCGTGAAAATGATCGCTGCACGACTTCCAAGCCGCTGCGGATATTATTCTTGAGTGCCTCGCTCACCTTGCCTTCATCTTTCTCTTTCAAGGCTTCCAATATCTCGCCATGTTCATTGGCAAACTTCTGGCAATCTGAGATTTCCTGATGGTAGAGGGTCAGAAACGTCTCCACCGACTCGATCAACTTGTCGACCACGGTACACAGATGAGGGAGATTTGAAGCCATATAGATCTGGCGATGAAATCTCCGATCCAGGCTGTAAAAATCGTCATTCATCTTTTTCATCTGCTCGTGCAGTTGTTCTAACTGCTCCAGGTCTTCATCGGTAAGATACTGCATCGCCTCGATCGTCAGCTGTGATTCGAGCTCGATCCGCATGTTGAAGATGATTGCCATTTCTTTCTGCGAAGGAGGATGGGAAACAACCGCTCCTTTATAAGGAATGTTCTTGACCAGCCCCGACCGATCAAGCCTCATCAAAGCCTCTCGTATCGGTCCTCTCCCGATGCCCATCTCCTTTTCCAGGTCTGAAAGCACCAGATGGGTACCGGGCAATTTTTTGCCTGTCAGGATAAGATCTCGAATCTTTTCGTAGGCAACGAGGGATTTCATCGAGGATGGTCCACTGGCCGGCACGGGCTTCTTTTTTCTGGATTTCATAGAATTGACCAATGCAAGGAAAATGCTGCTGCTACACGCACCACTTATATAATGTTGCCAAATGGTTATCTATAGCTCATGAGCCAATTTGGCAACAGCAATTGCATAATCGCACTCAGTATTTTGCCACGCAGGGAGCTTTTCCTTCTTTAACGACAGCCACCACCTCCTGAGCAAGCACTTCCGCCGCATCGATGCTCTTTATCGGCAATTCTGCTCTAATCACACCAAGCTCGGTGCAACCGAGGATACAGACCTCAATCCCTTTGGCCCCGAGTTGTGAACAAATCTCCACAAAATCTCTGGCAACCTGACCATCACGCCGACCCGCCTTCACCTGCCTGACAACCCGAAAAAGACTCTCCTGCATGTCCTCATCAGGATAAACGGTTCTGATACCGTGCGCCTCGAAACGTTTTTGATATAGAGCGGTTTTGATGATTGTTGTCGAGCCCAGCATACCGATTTCCCTGAGATTGCCGAATTCGGCAAGGACCTTCTCAACCACCAGATCGATAAGATGCACGACCGGGATGGAAACCGCATCAGCTATGTAATCGTAATAGTAATGGGCGGTATTGCAGGGCATCACCAAAAAATCCGCACCCCACTGTTCCAACCGTTTGGCCATTTCCGCCAGACAGGGGCCGGGATTGACCCCGCCTGCTTCCAGGATCGCCTTTATTCTCGAAGGAACTTTCGGGTTGTTATCAATGATGCAACGAATGTGATCAATATCGTCCAGTGCTGCCGTGTTGGCGATGATTCTCTGCATCAGGTCGACGGTAGCCTCAGGCCCCATGCCGCCGATAATACCTGGAATTTTCTCTCTTTTTTGTTCATTGCAAGCACCGTTCATCATCTCGCCCCCCAACGCATTCCCGATAAAGCCACATTGCCCGATCAGGTTGTTCAAATAACGAAAATCCGGGAAGACGGCACCCCGTCTGCCCGGATCATTGTTAGCAAAAAAACATCAGTTACTGACTGCTATCCGCGGAAGCTATCAAGATAGGCATATAACGCCGGTGAGCCGCCAGTGTGCAGGAAGAGGATATTCGCGCCTTTGGTGAAGGACCCTTTGCGCACCAGGTCAAGCAGACCAGCGGCAGCTTTACCCGAGTAGACGGGATCCAGCAAGACTGCCTCATGAAGAGCAAACAGCTTTACAGCCTCGACCATAGACGTCGTGGGCAGCGAATAGCCCGGACCAACATACTCATCGTAGCAGACGATGGCATCCCGGGGAACCCCCCCCTTCACGCCAAGCCGTTCGGCCGTCTGCTCGGCCAGCGTGTGCACGATCGATTCCTGTACCTTCTTCTCCCGGGAAACATTGATACCGGAGAGCGAGATATTCGCATTTGTTCCAATCAGGCCAACGGCCATTCCGGCATGTGTTCCTGCTGATCCGGAGGGAACAATAATGTGGGCAATATCCAGGGCCATGGTATTCAGTTGGTTCATCAGTTCTTCGGCGCAAGCAGCATATCCCATGGCACCAATGGTATTTGAGGCACCTCCCGGGATGATATACGGTTTTCTGCCGCCCCCCCTGAGTTCCTCCGCTGTTTTCTCCATCTCGGCGAGCATGTTGGAGCCTCCGGCTACAACCCGTATAGACTTTACGCCAAGCAGCTCGAAGAGGAAATTATTGCCGCTGCCCTGTGGCTTATAGGACCCGGGTACCCGCTCTTCAAGCACCAGATGACACTCGAGGCCTTCTTTGGCCGCCCATGATGCGGTTAAACGACAATGGTTGGACTGGACAGCACCACAGGTGATGATGGTATCGGCTCCCTGCACCAAGGCATCGGCTATACAAAAATCGAGCTTGCGGGTTTTATTGCCTCCAGCAGCGCCCGGCAGCAAGTCGTCACGCTTGATAAACAGGTTAACTCCGGCACCAAGGGCGGCACTCAAGCGCGGCATGGGTTCAACCGGAGTGGCCCCCTGCAGATAACCTCTTCTGGGAAATTTCGCAAAATTCATCTCTTGGCTCCTTCGCGACACTGTCGCACAAAAATGAACAGTTATACGGAATGTTTTTGATCACACCATGAGCGAGAAGTTCATAGTGAAATCACGGCCTCAACCTCAATGTCCGCACCGAGAGGCAGGGCTGCTACTTGAAAGGCGCTGCGAGCTGGAAAGGGCGCCGAAAAATGCCGTTTATAGACTTCGTTGACTTGAGCAAACGTCTTTATATCGGAAAGATACACGGTGGTCTTCACGGTCTTTTCAAGAGTGGTGCCGGCAGCCACTGCTATCGCTGCCAGATTTTGCAAAACAAGATTTGCCTGTTCCTCTATCGGACCACGATGTAACGTCCCGGTTTTACTGTCTATGGGCAATTGTCCCGAGGTAAAGAGGAGATTGCCGACAACGATGCCTTGAGAGTACGGGCCGATAGCCGCAGGAGCATGATCCGTATTGATGCTTTTTTTATCTATCATATCACGAACCCTATTTGTCTTTAACACGTCCTTGACGCCGTCAATATCCCATAGCCCGAGGCAACCACATGACAAGGCCGGGAAAATAGGCGATGAGGAAAATGACGCCAATGGTAATTACACAGAATGGTATCGCTTTCAGAGAAATCTCTTCGAGTGACACTCCCCCGATCCCCGAAGCAATAAACATGTTCTCTCCCAGTGGCGGAGTGGAAAAGCCGACGCCACAACAACACACGAGGACAATGCCAAAATGGATGGGATCGACCCCGAAACCAACCATGACCGGGAGGAAAACGGGCGTTACCAGCATGATGATGGCAAGTGTTTCCATGAACATGCCGAGAAACAGCAGGAACAGAATGATTAACACCCAAATAAGGTTGACATTGGTAGTCAAGGCGAGCAGTTGTTCGGCAATGAGATCGGGAATACGGTACTGAACAAGCAGACGCCCGAACGAGTAAGCGGTAAACATGATGATTAACACCCGGCCCGTCAACCAACTGGTGGTTTCCAGTGAAGACATGAGGCCTTTCAGCGTCAGTTCCTTGTATATGAAAATCCCGACGAACAGGGTATAGAAGATGGCGACAATTGCGGACTCGGTGGGAGTGAAAAATCCCGTGTAGATCCCGCCAAGAATAACGACGGGGGCCATGATGGCCCAGAAACCTTCCCGCAATGTCTTGATGATATGGGAAAAAGACAGCGGAGCCATACCCTCGCCCTAGCCTTTGCCCCGGCATCGGAAATAATGGACGGTGATCAACCCTAAAGCGATGAGCAATCCGGGCACGTCCCCGGCGAGAAACAGCTCGGGGATGGACTCCTGCGCGGTGTCGCCATAATTGACCAG
>JAVEVM010000158.1:0-6860 GCA_034005055.1 Desulforhabdus sp.
ACCTATCAGGGGAGCCTTCGGCTGAAGACCGAATAGATCGAGATCTGTATGCCCTCGGTATCACTTTTTATGAATGCCTTACCGGAGGTGCATATCCCTTTGAGGAAATGACACCTCCTCCAAGAAAACAGCCGCGAGATATCAAACAGTTTAAGGGCTGCTCAGACCTGAGTTCTGGACTGATAAAGGTTCTCTATAAACTGATCACACCTGAAAGAAAAGATCGATATCAGAAGCCGTTGGAAATGCTGGCTGATCTGGAAGCTCTGAACGGAAAATACCGGTCGCTCATGACTACCGGTGAGTTGACAGGGACTCCGAAAGCAGTGTCCAAATTGGGCTTTAAATCTGACCGCCCAAATTTCAACCCTTATGTCAGCCATCTGTTGACGCTCTACAGCCAAAGCCAGATATCTAATGCCGGTACCCGAGGGTTGGATGAGATCGGTAAAGCAACCTATGTCCCCACCTATCTGGATGAGAAACTGAAACCAGCCTTGCTTCGTGGAGACTTTCAACTGGTTGTTATCAGTGGTAATGCTGGTGATGGAAAGACGGCCTTCATTCAGCAATTTGAAAGTGAAGCGGAACGTGTGGGAGCACAATTCCAACGCGGAGCGAACGGAACTGTATTCCAACTTAAAGGACACACCTTCCAGAGCAACTATGACGGCAGTCAGGACGAAGGTGACGAACAAAACGATGCCGTGTTGCTAAAGTTTTTCAGTCCATTCAAAGGTAAGAATCCGGCTTCCTGGCCCACCAACCAGACAAGAATTATCGCGATCAATGAAGGTCGCCTTGTGGATTTCTTCTTGGAACATGAAAAAGAATTTCCCGAGCTGGCCGCAATGGTTCAGCAGGGACTGGCAGGTAAACAACCGGAGTCTGGTGTCTCTGTCATCAACCTGAACCTTCGTTCTGTTGTTTCTGATACGGGCGATGGAAACGGCTCTATTCTCAAGCGCTTGATCAATAGAATAACTCAGCCAGAATACTGGTCCGCCTGTGAAGAGTGCGACCTGAAAAACAAGTGTTATGCCTACCATAATGCATCCACTTTCCAAGATCCCACCGCTGGCCCCAAAATCACTGAACGGCTTGAAAAGCTCTATACAATTACGCATTTGCGCGGCAGGCTGCATATCACCATGCGTGATCTTCGGTCGGCCTTGGCATACATGCTGGTTGGAACCGAAGACTGCGATGGCATTCATCAGCTTTACCAAAACGGCGGTGAGGCGAGCTGGAACCGGATTCTGGATGGCTATTACTTCAACTCTTGGATAGCTGGCCATCAGGATAATGCCGACCGTCTGATCAGGCTGTTGCAGGAAATCGACGTGGCGCAAGTCAGTAATCCTGCTTTGGATCGGGAGCTGGGCTTTTTAAGTCCGGATCACAAGAAGATGTCCCGGTTTAATTTTGGAATCAGACCGACATACGATGAGGAGCTTATAGGTCTGCTGTTTGATAACCTTCCACGGGATTTCTCGCTGAAAAGACGAAATCATCACATATCAAAGCACCAGAACTACCTGAGCCACATGCGCCGGAAGCATTTCTTCGAATGCCGTGATGAAGAGCAATGGAAGGCGATGCTGCCGTACAAAACACTCGATCAGTTTATCGACACCATACACAGCAAAGATGGCATTGATGAGCCCATCAAACGGATACTCATGGCGATTAATCGCGGTGAAGGATTAAGCAATCCGGACAGGCTTGGCTTGCAGCTGGCGCTGCGGGTTCGAAAAGTTGAAAAAGGTACCATACGAAGCTACCGCCTTTTTGATGGGAACCGCTTTTCATTCCAGTCGCAGGCTGGGGGCATCGCACACCCATTCCTTGAGACCTTCCCGCAAAACATTACCCTGCACTATGACTCGGGTGATGGGCACACGGCTAACCTGACCATCCATCTTGATGTGTATGAAATGCTTATGAGGCTAAATGACGGGTATCGCCCGAGCGTGGAGGAAGAGGAAGGTTTCTACCTCAGCCTGTCGGTCTTTAAAAATGTCCTGTCTGCTGCGCCATATCAGGAAGTCCTCCTGACTGAAAGCGGCTATGAGTTCTATCAGGTCCGTCGTCAAAACGACGGTGTCCTGCAGCTTAACAAATCAAACAGGAGGGCTGAATAATGGGAGTTAAAGGTCGCGATAAAGAATTCAGAACTCCAAAAGTTTCATTTCTCGAGTTTAATCACACGGAAATGGATCGAGTGTTGACAATGCTGTTCCCTCGTCTGAAGTATGATGGATATGGCAGCCGCCGTCCACCGCGTGGCGGGGATCTTACTGTCGAGGAATTTTTAGAAGATTTCTTGGAACACCCGGAGTGGTTCTCTGGTTTTGATCGGTATCCCGAAGTGGTTCAAAAATGGATCGAAACCGATTTGATGGATGTTGTGAACCGAGGAAAAGCGAATCAGGCGGTAGCCGCACCGAGACCACTTCATGGAAACACCTACAAATTCAGGAACTCAAAGCACACCAGAGATTACGGTGCTTCTGAGCAGATTTACTGGATGCTGTTTTATGCCAGGAAAGGCAAAGGTCAGGCTGCCAGAGATGCCTTGAAGCGCTTCTTTTTCCCGGGCATCGATTTGGTTACCGATAAGTATGATCCCAATGTTTCGGTTGATGTAGAGACACAGGCTCTCCTCCGTCTGGATCATCAGGTCACGCAGGACATGAAAGATTCAAAAGAGCCTAATCGCGTCAGCCCCATGTGTATTGGACAAGCCGACATTCTTGCGGATGATATCCTGAGAATTTTGGCTTATGAACCATACATCCCAAGGTCTGTTCTGGTTGATTACATCAAAACACTGATGGCATTTCACCTCTCGATTTATCAGCTGAAGCTATTGAACATATTACCCAAGGTAGTGAAGCAGCAGTCTGGGAATCCGTTATGCACAACCGGCGAGTGTCCGGTTAAAACGGATCAAACGAAGGCTCTCGAAGGATGCCCTTACAAAATTTCAATGTTGGTGGGTATGGGTGATGCGAATAATCCGCATATGGCCGATATGGCTCGAAAATCAGCGGATCGTTTCTACCGGCAGATTCCTGCCTTTGTGCAGGCCAACTATACCGTTAAGAAGCTTGATGAAATGGCGGAGTATCTCAGTAAAAAGACCGGAAAGCTCACGGCTCCGGCAGGTGGGTCTTTCAGTGTCGGAGATCTTGTTGAGCTGCTCGGCCCTAAATATTCCACAGATCGGGAGGCGTATTTTAAGTTCCGATTAGCCAGCTTAATTGAAGAATCATCCAGTGGTTCAGATGATGTTGACCCGGAGGTTCGTGATGTGACTGCTATGGGATTGAGTGACTTTGATTCATTTATCGAAATCCTTATGGCCTATCGTGGTAAGTACCACAAGCAGTACATCACAGAATGTCTGGACTCCCTGTTATTGAAAAACAAAGATACCGGGCTGCTTGCTCAAGCACGAACCAAAGGAAGTCCCCGTCGATTTGTTCTTGGTAGCAAGCTACTCGAAGTGCTGCTTCAATTGGCTGTGTTAACCCAAAAAGATAATGCATTTGTCACCAGAGAACTCCAAATAGAAGAGCTTTTAGTATTTCTATTTGAACGATATGGAATATGCATCGACCGGGTTCCCTCATCTCCACAGGGCTCCAGCATTCTTGATAAGCGAGCTTTAAGATTGAATTTAGAGGCGTTCAAACGACGCTTACGTGAGATTGGTTTCTACGAAGACCTGTCTGATGCCTACATAACACAGAAGATAACACCAAGGTATCAGATTACCCGAGCGGGTCAGAATAATTCGAATGGGAGACAGGCATGAGTAACGCATTTATAGAGTTAACACAGGAAAAAATAAACCATGCTGTTACAGCCCTCCTGTGTCCGAAAATAAGCCAAATTCTTCAAGAGAGAGCCCCTGGGCATTGTATGCGGGTTACTGATCTTGATGACGACATCATGGAAACTCTCTGCCTGGAGCTTAGAAAACAGTTCCCGATGGGCAACATCTTTATCTTGAGCCACACTCACTCAACCGAAAAGACTCATCTGATAACATCTACCAAGCTGGTTGAGTTAAGAAATCCGCAGGAGGATGGTGAATTACGAAGCCCATTGCTGGTTTTTATACCAACATCCCTTAGAACCAGCGCCGAAGACTCTTTTGGTGTGGCAACATTTGAGGAACTTACTTTTGTCGATATTTACAGGGAGCTGACTGAACAACTTCTACAGAGAGTTCCTGTTTCTTTAATTGCATCGGTCAAAGACATCTTTTCTATCCTTCAGGAAGAACAATGGTTCTTGGCAGATGAAGTCAGCATGGTCCGTTTTTTATTGACTGCCATAGAGAATGGTATTGATGGAGAGACCATTGGCGCAAGTCTCTATGAGCTGGCCCTGATTCCGGACTTTAAATTATTCGAAGATCCTGCCCATGTTTCTGGCAAAATCCACCGCAACATTGACTCGGTACGGATTTTGGCAAATTCACATAAATCAATTCGAGGCAGGGTTGCCGAGCTTGGGCTTCAAGACAAGAAGATTGCCACTACACTCATCACCTTTTTTGAAAAGCATGATGTACACGAGCCGGAGAACTGGACACGCCGAATTGCTCTGGAAAAAAACTGGTGGGATGTCTCTTTTGATAAATGGGCGTTCGCTGAGGAAATTGTTCTGGACAAAATTGATCTCAACGTTGACTCAACAGACCTGCCTGCCATTTCAGTAGATGAAACTGATGATGCCCTGAGTGGGCTGATTGGACAGCAGGTGCTGGTGCCGAATGACCGACGAAAAATGAATGTGGCTTTTGAGGTCAATCCGCATCCTAAGATGATTAATGGACTCGATCACTTTAGTGTACAGATTATGTCTCAGGCCGGTGGCCCAGTTGGAAAATCAAAAAAGGTGAAGGCATGGAACCCCAAACGTACAAGTTGCACGGTGAGTCTCACCAAGCTAAATAAAATCGACTTCGAAGAAGGCTGGCATTACATAAGAGTTTTACCTTGGACTGCTGAAGGCGACCCCGTTCCCATGAATAATTCAGGGGATGGCGAAGATGCAATTCGGCCTTTCCAAAGCGAACCGTTTTATGTTTTGCCCGGTGGCAGCCTTGAGGAAGAACCACCGCAGAGAGCGATTCCGTTTGAGAAAAGCCTTGAGCACGCCAAAATCAAACTCCAGTTGACAGCCTTGGGGGACGACAGAGATCCAAGTGATGTTTGCATATCAGATATCAACTGGTCTGAGGGCGGAAAAACAAAACGTAACTCCAAACAAGAATTGCTTGTTGTTAAATTCGGGCGCGAAGGTGCCATGCGGATTCCGGTCTCCCGAATTTTGAAATCAATTGAACAACGGATTCTGGCCGAACCCAAACACCCTTCCGGCTGGAGAATGCAGATCAATCTGAGCACACCGGAACTGCCGAGTGAGATTGGCCTGAAACTGCCTTCCTCTGCAGCAATGCAGTCTTTTCTTTCGGCTCGAGAACTTCTGTTTGACGCCATAAGAAACGGTAGTTCTGAGTTGATATGTCAGGGATTCTCCTTCGAGGAAAACAAGGGTCTGTGCCTTGCTTATGCTGAATCATACTTCGATTTGATTAAAAGCATCATGCGGAATGCAGAGCATAATGCCGGAGCGGACAGACAATCTGCATTGATTGAACTTAAAAACATTCTTGCGGTCGATTCGGTACATGTTGTTCTAACCGACTTTAGAGGGAAACATCGAGAAGCTCTTTTTGTCGCACCGACTCATCCTTTGAGAATGCTATGGTTGCTCAGCTGGTCAACACTGGCTCAAGAGTGGATTCGGCAAATATTAACCGACGGAAAGGATTACCTGCCCGCTGTTAGAACGGCTCTTCTTGAAGGACTGCAGGCGGTTAACTACCCAGTGGGAATACCAGTGGAAGACGGCCGTATTTTTACAGCAGTAGACAACCTTAATCCATTTTGGTGTGTCTGCGCTCCTGCCACAGAGGATAATACTCGCGGTCTGATAGCCGAGCTTTGTGCGGCACTGGGGTTGCCAGAACCTGCAACGGTTGGTACTGACGTTAATGGCACCGTTATCGCAGAAAAAATTGAAAGGTATCTTTCGCAGCACCCTTACGTCCGTGAACTTTCAATCAATATATTTAATCCCGGGTCGGGAAGCGTTATTGCTGATGCCCTTATGGCACTTCAGCATAAGAGTGAGTTCAAAAAACTCAGATATAACCTGAATCTGTTTTCTTCAGATCCTGAGTCGCCAACTCTTGGAGACGCTCTTGAGCAATTGTTAAACCCGGGAGCCATAGGAAAATACGATTCATCTGATGCATTTTCAGTTTCAACTGGAAATCATCTCTTTTCCAAGATGAGCCTCGCAAAGCATCACAATTCAGATTTTCATGCCGATGCAGAAAGGTTTGCTGCTCATTTGAGCATTTTACTGGATGTGTTCCCGGCAGAGGAGATTTCAGTCTGCCCAGCAAAAAAAGCATTTCCACCGCTTTATGGCCTTATTCAGGACTATGATAACAATTTCATTGATGATGAAAGTGGTACCTTCTGGCAGAAAAGTCCGCGCATAGGTACAAATCTGCAGCCTGGAAATTCAGGTTGTTATGACTTGCTTACAAATCTGACCTCGAAGATCTGCTCGGCTATTTCTGCCGTTGCAACAACCGGAGCGAACTTTGCTGGTATACCTGTTATCACACTCGGGCTCGACTCAAAAGAAAGAGAGCTCATCTACCAGATACATCAGGTAAGTGATTGGGTTTTCACAATTGATCGCAATATGGGGATCGAGTTTTTTGATCACGGTGGTCGGAAGAATCGCCCAGACTACTTGATTGA
>JAVEVM010000159.1:0-6855 GCA_034005055.1 Desulforhabdus sp.
TCTTGCGGCAATCGGGCTGCTGGTGATTTTTGTCGCCTTCTTTCATTACACGCGCTGGGGACTGGCCATGCAGGCGACCGCCGATGACGAAATGGCGGCACTTTCATTGGGCGTGAGCGCCCGCTTCGTGTACGCGGCAGCATGGTCCATTGCGTTCATGGCAGCCGGTGTGGGCGGCACTTTGCTCGGCAACATAAACGGCCTGAACATATCGGTCGGCTATCTTGGCCTGCTGGTACTGCCGGCGGTGGTGCTGGGCGGCCTCAATTCGATACCGGGGGCCATTGTTGGAGGCATTGCCATCGGGCTGCTGCAGAATTTTTCGGGAACTTATCTGGATAGATATTTCCCCGGTTCGGTACGGGAGATCGTTCCTTTCATCTTCATGACCGTTTTTCTGCTGTTCAAGCCTCACGGCTTGTGGGGATGGGAGCGAATCGAGCGAGTGTGACGGCAAATCCATAAGGAATCAAAGGGAGAGATCGATATATGCCATACCTACCCTGCGGCGTCTATCACGAGCGTTACAAGAAGGATCACGCCTGGTGGCAGACCACATTCGTCCGTGCGAAAATGCTGACTCTGGCCGTAGGCGTGCTGGTTGTTTTCCCGCTGCTGGCCGATTCGTATCTTCTGGGCGTAGCCAATATGATCGGCTACACGTTTCTCGGCGCCCTCGGCGTCCAGCTTCTCATCGGCTTCTGCGGCCAGGTGACTCTGGGCCATACCGCCTTCATAGCGGTTGGCGCCTACACCAGCACCCTTCTCATTTTGCAGGTGCCGTGGCCTCAGCTGCTCATCCACAACGGGCTGGTCTATCCGTTGAGTGTCGTTATTGCCTCTCTTGTGGCGGGCCTGTGGAGCGTTTTGTTCGGCTTGCCTTCGGCCAAAGTCAAAGGCTTTTACCTCATCCTCACCACCATGGCCGCGCAGTTCATTACGGTGGATTTTATCATCACCCAGTACGTAAGCCAGATCGGCGGGCGCGGCCAGGCCTTCTCGCTTCCTCCCGGCACCATCAAGGTCGGCCCGTGGACCATCGATAACGACAGGAAAGTCTACTTCCTTATGGTGGGCCTGGTTGTACTATCGACGGTGGCAGTCGCCAATCTGCTTCGAACCCGCACCGGCCGCGCCTGGATAGCCATTCGCGACAACGACGTCGCAGCAGAAACGATGGGCATCAACATTGTTAAATACAAGTTGTTCGCTTTTCTGGTGGCGGGCTTTATTGGCGGATTGGCGGGTGCATTCTGGGTCAGTAATCTGGCCGCCATCAGCCCCGAGCACTTCACCTGGTCGTGGTCGTTGTGGCTGGTGGGGGTCATCTTGATCGGCGGTGTGGGATCCATTCATGGAACTTTTTTCGGCTCCATCTTTATGGTGGTCGTGATGGAGGCATTGACTCTCGGGGTCATGTCTTTGGCGGACATTTACCCTGAGCTCCTGTTGAAGCTGAATTTCGTCAAAGAGGCGGCCTTTGGTCTCGCCATCTGCGGTTTTCTCATCTATGAGCCGAAAGGCCTGGCCTATCGCTGGTGGCAGATCAAGAACTACTTCAACCTGTGGCCCTTTTCATACTAGCGATCGTGTGGAAATCACTGCCTGGAGAAGCCGAGAGTTCGTGAGCCGAATGAACTACGGCGAGGTACGCCGACCAGGAGACTGTCCGACAATATGTAGCGCAGGGCTGTGGCCCTGCTTGGACTGGCAGCCTCAATGGGCTGCGCTACATGAAAAGCGTATTCTCGGACAAGCTCCTGGGTACAGCACCACACAATCAGGTGGTCCGAAATCCGTGTTTGTCATTCCCGCATGCTCCCGGCGGGAATCCAGTGTTGCGCCGTTCTTATATGCGGCTGGATTCACGACAAATGCCCGCGGGACTGACCGGTTCAAAGAGAAATTTATTAATTCAAAGAGAGAAAGGGGTGATAGGGATTATCGGCTTGGGCACGGGATCTGTCATCGATCAATTTTATGGGGGAGTGAATATGAAAGGAAATAAAATGAAATGGGCTGTGGCTGGTGTCGCGGTTGCTCTTTTCATCGGATTGAGCATGACTGCACTGCATGCCGCCGATGAAATAGTGATCGGCTGTCTGTCGGACGTCACTGGGGCGACTTCCGATGTCGGTAAAGATTATGCCATGGGAGTCACCGAAGCAATCGCTTATGTCAATGACATCGGAGGCATTAACGGCAAAAAAATCAAACTGTATCAATTCGACTACGGCTACCGCATTCCCGAGGCGCTGACGAAGTACAATCTCTTTAAGAGGCTCAAGGCGGTCTCCATACTGGGATGGGGGACGGGAGACACGGAATCTTTGTCGCCAACCATCACCAAAGATGAAATGCCTTACATTTCCGCGTCCTATTCGGCGCATCTAACCGACCCCAAAAAGACGCCCTACAATCTTTTCTTTTCAACCGACTACTCGACCAACGCCCGGGCCGCTCTGACCGCCTGGTTTGACAAAAAATGGCCCAAACACGCGGACTTCGAAAAGCGCAAGCCCCGCCTGGTCTGCAGTTATATGTTTGCATCTCCTTACTGCAGCGCGCCTATTAAAGCCATCAAGGACCAGGCCGCAATGCTGGGCTTCGAGGTGGGACCCGATCAGGATGTTTCTCTGCTTGCCCTGGACACCAAGAGCCAGATTCTGGCCATGAAGGATTTCAAACCCGATGTTGTCTGGCACGGCAACACGACCATGTCCGTTTCGGCCACCCTGCGGGATGCCTACGCCCTCGGACTCGGTGCGGATCACATCATCAACAACTGGGGCATCGATGAAAACCTGCCCAGGCTGGCCGGAGAGGCGGCCGAAGGTGCAATGGGAGCGACGGTATGCGCTTTCTACGGCGAGGACGTCCCGATGATGAAGCATATCGTCGAATATGCCAAAAAGATCAATCCCGGTGTTCCCCAGGAAAAACGCCTGATTCGCACCGTACAGGGATGGGGGGCCGTGCTGCTGCTGGCTGAGGCCCTGAAGAGAGCCGACAAGACGGGCACCCTAACCGGTCCGGTCATTTTAAAGGAAGGGTTTGAAACCATGCGTGATGTGGATTTGGGAGTCGGCTCGGACCCGGTCACTTTCACCTCTGCAGACCATCGCGGGGCCGGCAAAGTACCCATTTACGAGTGGAAGGAAGGCAAGTTTCAAATGGTCGAATTCGTCGATGTAAAAGGGCGCTGGCCGGATAAATGGGCCAACGAATGGCTCGGCTGGTAAAAACGGTGCAAGAGGCACTCAATCGAATTTCCGGGAGGAATGAACTTGGCGACTGACTCCGGGCCGATCCTGAAGATCAACAACATTGAAGTCAAGTACCACGAGATCATCCTGGTTCTCAAGGGCGTCTCCATCGAGGTGAAAGCGGGCGGTATTGTCGCCCTCCTGGGGGCAAACGGCGCAGGCAAAAGCACCACCCTGAAGGCCATTTCCGGGCTTCTCAAGCATGAAAACGGCGCCGTAACGGACGGCTCCATTGAATTCTTCGGGGAACGGATTGATAGGCTGTCGGGCGAGAAAATTCCACGCCTGGGGATTGTCCAGGTGATCGAAGGGCGCCGTGTGTTCGAACATCTCACGGTCGAGCAGAACCTGAGAGTTGGGGCTCACATGAGAACCGGCAGCTCTTCGATCAAACAGGGATTGGATCTGGTCTATCATTATTTCCCCAGGCTGCTGGAGAAGCGCAATGAAAGGGCGGGATTCGTGAGCGGCGGGGAGCAGCAAATGACCGTTTTGGGACGGGCGATGATGGCAAATCCCAAGCTCATCCTGCTCGATGAGCCTTCCATGGGGCTGGCTCCTCTGCTCATTCACGAAATTTTCAATATCATCAAGAAGCTGAATGAAGAAGAAGGAATTGCGGTCCTGCTGGTGGAACAAAACGCCAAGCTCGCATTGAATGTTGCTCCGTACGCTTATGTAATGGAAAACGGACGTGTGGTCATGGACGATTATTCGGAAAAGTTGCGCGAGAATCCGGACATCAAGGATTTTTACCTCGGCTTGACCGATTTGGGAGGGCGCAAGAGCTTTCGCGATGTGAAGCATTATAAGCGGCGCAAACGATGGCTCACTTGAGCGAGACGAATATGGAGGGAGCAATGAAGATAGAGAAGAAGATGATGCTGTTTATTTTGGCCGGCCTGCTGCTGGCTGTTGGAGCAACTTCGTACGCGACTACCTCAACCGGAGGTTCAGAGCCGATGATACCTCCCGAGGTCAAACTGGAAAACGTGGAGGTTGCCCATTACTGGGGGTACTGGTTCTTCAGCAAGAAAACAGAGCCGACTAAAGGAAAGCTCACCGACAATGTGGGAGCTCCCCTCGATCTAGCCTTTATTTTCAACATTACCAATCCCAACTCCTACCCTGTTCGTCTTGAGGGTCTCAAGTTCACAATCGCCTTCGAAGAATTTGAGCTGAACACGGTAAACGCTTACGAACAAATGTCGATTCCCGCCAATGAAACAAACCAGTATCGAGTGCACGCCATGTTTGATGTGGCTACTTCGTTTCTGAGCCTGGGCGTTACCGGGGGCTACAAACTGAAGGAAAAGAACCTCGATCCGTGGAGCCAGCTGGAAGCCTGGTGGACCGGCGTGCAGAACTTTGCTTTTCCGATTACCGTGAGCAACGGCACCGCAGAATTTATCGCCGCCGACAAAAGTGCAATCAGCTCTTTTCAGGCGGTTTATCCACCCGCCGGTTCTTAGGTAGGTACTGGCGGGCCGTTCCCCCTGCGAGCCGGCAATAGAGCCCCCTCTGCCGTGAAGCTGTGCACAGGGAAGAAAGGGAAGGGGGACGCGATGAGAGGGGGATGCGGAGAATCGAACAATTCTTGCCTATCGGGGAGTCTAAGCACTCCCTGATGTCCTAAATGTGTGGAGTCGAAAATGGCAGCCAATCGATCGAGCGGATATTTAAACTGTGCACTGGAAACAATGTCCCAGGACGAAAGACTCGCCTATCAAAGCCGGCGCCTCCGGGAAGTCGTTAGTCATGCACACGAGCATGCCGAGGCGATCAGAAAAAGAATGCAGCAGGCATCAATTGCTCCCGACGACTTCAGGGGCGTCGAGGATCTTGGAAAGCTTCCGGTCATTAAGAAATCCGAGCTCATTGAAGAACAAAGAAAGACGCTTCCGTTTGGAGGATTTCTCGGGCTCAAGAGCGGTGAGATTCGCCGCATTTACGTCTCACCGGGACCGATTTACGAGCCGGGCGAAGCACAATACGATGACCGACGATGGGCTCAGGCTCTCTACGCGGGGGGATTCCGCCGGGGGGATATCGCTCAGATCACCTTCAACTTCAACATGGTTCCAGTCGGCTTCTGGCTCGATAAGGCGCTCCAGCAGCTGGGGTGCATTTCGGTACCGGCCGGCGTCGGCAACACCGAACTGCAGCTGCAGATCATGAAGGAACTGAAGGTAACGGCTTACATGGGCACTCCGAGCTTTCTTGCCACTCTCGCCGAACGAGCGGAAAGAGCCGGATTTGATACGCGCCGCGATTTGCGGCTGGAGGTCGGCTTTGTAGCTGCGGAACCGCTTCCTGAAACACTGCGCAGCGATCTCGAAAACCGTTTCGGGATGCTCGTCCGGCAAAGCTACGGGACGGCGGATGTGGGCTGCCTCGGCTTTGAATGCATAGAAAAAGACGGCATGCATTTTCCGGACGACTGCATCGTGGAGATAATAGAGCCTGAGACCGGCAGAAAGCTCGGAGCCAATGAAGTTGGAGAAGTCGTTGCCACTGTTTTCGATCACGGCTATCCGCTAATTCGCTTCGGCACCGGCGACCTCTCTTATTTCATCGACTCTCTCTGCCCCTGCGGCAGGACCTCACCCCGGCTGGTCAAAATCATGGGGCGCGTTGATCAGTTGACCAAAGTGAAAGGACTGTTCGTTCATCCCAGTCAGGTGGATGAAACCAGGGCAAAGTTTCCTCAGCTGGGCGCATGCCAGCTCCTTGTGCTGCGGGAAGGCAATCAGGATCGCATGATTTTCAAGGCAGAGCTTGCCGCGGCCGACGTGGACATAGAGGATTTGCGTAGCCGAATCGGTCGGATGATGCAGGAGGTGATGCGTCTTAAAGGAGAGGTGGAATTTGTCCCGGCAGGAAGCATTCCGCCCGATGCCAAGAAAATAGACGATCGCCGCACCTGGGAATAGACGTCCGGCCATATTCAGACTTCCTTCGGAGCCCCTCTCGATGAGAACGGAATCCCAGATTCATAATCGATGAGGGGACGCAAACAGACCCATGACCCTTTAAAAATGGGGAATAAAGCTCGTTGGTTCAACACTCATATAGACACATATGCAGGCGGCAGGCATGGTGAATGATTATTTGGTTTCCTGTTTTCGATATTCTGAGGTAGAAAAATTGATGTAATCACGTATAACATGGCCAACTCTGTGGAGGCAAGAAAACCGCGCGGTTAATTAGCGACGTTCACAGATATCCCAGTCGATCGCACAGCCTAAAGTGTTCGGCGGAGCGAACAGCAATCAAAAGAGGTTGTGAAGGAAGGTCAGATGAAATTAGAAAAAGATAGTTATGAGAGGATTATTGAAAACCTCCACGACGGCTTGTATTTCGTCGATCGAAATAGGATCATCACATATTGGAATAAAGCTGCCGAACAGATTTCCGGATTTGCCGCTGTTGAGGTGATCGGCAAATCATGTTCCGATAATATTCTTACCCACGTCGATAGTGAGAGCAATAGTCTTTGCATCGGAAAGTGTCCTCTTGCAGCGTGCATCGTCGACGGAAAGCCCCGCGAAGCCGAAGTGTACATGCACCACAAGTCCGGCCACAGAGT
>JAVEVM010000160.1:0-6835 GCA_034005055.1 Desulforhabdus sp.
ATTCCTGAACCAGCAGGCCGCTCCCTATCAATATGCGAAGTTTAAGTATATTTTGATAGTATCAGCTCTATCGTGCCGTCTCGCCGCATTTTTTTAATAGTTTCGTTGAACTCCTGCAAAATACTCGCCAGAGGAGAATCTTTGCGAATTAACAGGTGGAACGGCATCGCCGCTATGGTGGCTTTCGTATCAACTATTTGAGAAGAAGCCCCTATGTTCTGAATGTCCGGCCAGGCGCCGGGAGGCCATTCGATGACCGTATCGCCGCGCTTTTCCGCAAGCATTTTCCAAACGTTTTCCAGATAGGAGGTCTCAAATGTCTTTACTCCTAACGATTGAACATTCTCTTTGTGCCAGCTATTCCCGCTGTAGGTGATGACCGAGAAGCCCCTCTCGCGAAGCTCTTCGATTGTTTTGATTTGCTCGATTTCAGCGATACGGAGATGGTCTGCGTATGTGAACAGGTTTAGTGGCTTTTCATAAAAGGGGTCGTTGTGGGTGAAGGTATAGGTTGCACGTTCCGCTGTGGGAACCGTCATAATCGCGTCCTCTTTTCCGATCTTGAGGTTTTCCTGACAGCGAGGCCATGGATATGCAGTCCAGACGACCTTAAGGCCCATCCTCTTTTGCAGGGCTTCGTTAATGATTTCATAGAAGAAGCCGGTCATTTCACCGTTTGCCTTCGCCCAATGAAACGGCGGGAAAGTTGGATAGGCAATACGCAAAGTGGATTGAGCATTCACCGCCGACGACACGCTAAAAAGGACTGCAGCGCTAAGTGCCAATAACTTTGCCTTTGCGAGTATCATTTCGAGTGCACTCATTTCGCCCCTCCTTTCAGAAACCGCGGAGCAAGAAACATTCGGCTTTTTAGCTGATCATTGCCTGTTGATTTGATTGGGTTTTGACAATTCTACTACAACACTCGACCTTAAACGGAAGAAAAATCCGCACACCCACAACGCCGATTCGAAAACTGAGAAGAGAGCCATCAACAAAAAATTGACGCAGCCTTTTCTCTAGTATTTTCAATCGAAAAGACAATACTTGCAGTTTCTGAGCAAGCAGGAATGAAATAAGTTATTTTCATAGTGGTGCGCTTCCTGCTATATTGAAGGTTGCGAACATGGAGAGAAATGATCTTGTCTTTTTCTCCTTTTCGTACCTGGGGGCGATGTACCATATGAACATTGGGATTCAGCTGTTTGCAGGTTCCCTTCCATTCCCGTCAGCCGGCAAAAAGAAACACCTGGGCGCGAGAGCGAGCATTGGGGAAGCGGATTTCAGAGGGTTTCCGAAGTTAAGCCTTGGCAGATGTCGATGAAATTCTCAAATCAAATTTTGGTAGTAGACGACGAACTTTTGACGCTTGAGCTCATTGTAGAGAATCTGCGTGAGCAGGGATATACGGTCGATCTGGCTTCCAGTGGCACAGAAGCCATGGCCAAAGCCAAGCTCAAAAGCTACGACATCATTCTGACCGATTTGGCTATGCCGGGCATGCATGGTATGGAGCTATTAACCTATTTCAGGCAAACTTACCCGGAGAGCGAAGTCATTGTTCTAACCGGGTACGGCACTATCGAAACCGCCGTGGAAGCGGTGAAGAAAGGGGCTTTTGACTATCTGACCAAGCCGGTCACTTCCGATGAAATCAACCTGGTTTTGGAAAGGCTGCAGGAGCTCAATACCCTTAAAACCGAGAACGTTTTGCTTCGCTCCCAACTGCAGGAGCGTTACAGCTTTGATAAAATAATCGGACAGAGCCCGCCGATGGAAGCTCTCTATCGCACTATCCATCGAGTGGCCAAAACCGATGCGACGGTGCTTATAACCGGTGAGAGCGGCACGGGCAAGGAGCTGATTGCCAATGCGATTCACTTCAGCAGTGAACGGAGGGACAAGCCGTTTGTTCCGATCAATTGTGGAGCGATTCCCGAAGAGCTTCTGGAGAGTGAGCTGTTCGGTCATGAAAAGGGGGCTTTTACGGGCGCACTGAAGGAGCGTAAAGGCCGCTTTGAATTGGGCCATCAAGGAACCGTCTTCCTCGATGAAATTGGAGAAATGACTCCGAAGCTGCAGGTGAAGCTGCTTCGCTTTCTGCAGGAAAGGAAGCTGGAAAGAGTTGGCGGAACCAGGACTATCCAGGTGGATGCACGCATTTTGGCGGCCACCAACAAAGACCTGGACAAAGCGGTCGAGGAAGGCGAATTCAGGGAAGACCTTTTCTATCGCATCAATGTTATTCCCATCCGAGTACCTCCCCTAAGAGAGCGGGACGGCGATATTCCTTTGTTGACACAGTATTTTTTGAAGCAGCATTGTGAGGAAAAGGAGATTCTGCTCAAGAAGATGTCCCCATCGGCAATGCGCGCTTTAGGAAAGTATAGCTGGCCCGGCAATGTTCGAGAATTGGAAAACCTCATCGAGCGCCTGGTGATCCTAACCGAAGCGGATGTCATTGAAGGTCAGGATCTGCCGCCTCGAATACGTCAGCAAATACCTGACAAAGATTTCAGCTATTGCGAAATTACAGAAGAGGGGATCGATCTTAAGAAGACCCTGGATGATCTGGAAAACAAGCTGATCATGGATGCTTTGCAGAAGGCGAATGGAGTGCGAGCCAAGGCAGCTCAACTGTTAGGCCTGAATCGCACTACTCTGGTTGAAAAAATAAAGAAAAAGAATCTCGTTCACTTACTGAGCTCCTCATAAGTCATTCTCTCCGGCACTGGCAATAGAATTGCCGCCTCACTTGGGTGAAACGTCCCGCCGTAATTCTGTTTCCACCTCTACAAGTCTTCGCTTGTGAGGCTTTTGGTACCCCCCCTTTGTGGACCTCGTTTGGCATATCCCTTGCTTCACTATGTGGGAAGGTCGACCGAGACCCAATGTCATGCTGAGGCCAGACTGGACACCTGAACGGGATTGATGATGAGGATTGATTTAAGAAGACATTTCACGACTCTTTGCTCTTTGATTGCTCTCAGCTTCCTCCAATCGCTTGTTACCACACCTAGCCTGGCTGCGATCACCCAACTGCACGAGATCCGCTTCGGAGACCATTCCGGTTTTACCAGACTGGTTTTCGATGTCCAGGGGGACAGGCCTGCTCGCATTGGACCTGCTGCATCGGATTCTATCGAGATTGCCTACACTAATCTAAAAACCAGCATAAAACCTGCGGGACTGTCCTACCGCTATTTTCGATTGCTCTCGGGAATACGTTTTCAGCAGGCAGACAACGCTTTCAAGGTAGTCATTGCTTTCAAGCCGGGAACTTCCGTTAATCACTTTTTTCTGGATGCCGATCCGCCTCGTCCGGGCTGGTATCGTTTGGTCATGGACTTCTCTTTGAACAGCAGGCAAAAAAAGGATGCCGCGGATCAAGCTCCAGGAAAGACCGCAGCCAAGCAAGAGAAGAAACCGTCGGCCAGCCCTGCTCCTAATGCAACTGCTCAGTCAAAAGCTCAAAAGCGACCTCAAGTGCTTGAAATCGATGCAAACAGCAAAACTTCCAGCTCTCCTGTTGCAGATTCTGCAGGGCCCCCCTCCCCTGTTCCGCAAAACCCAGCCGACACCCTCTTCCAGGCTGCCGACAGCGCCTTTTTCGAACATCAGGATTTGACCAAGAACGCATTGCAGATCGCTCAACGCTACGAGGATGCCATTCGCAACAATCCCAAAGCTCCCCAGGTGCCTCTGGCACTTTACCGCTGCGCCTTGGCTCATGAGGCCCTGGGGGACAAAGAGAAATCGGAAGTATATTTGCGCAAGCTGATTTCCGACTATCCGGCGGATCCAGGCGCTCCACTTGCATGGATGGAGCTGGGCCGACTGCAACTGGAGCGCAATAACTGCGTGGAAGCAATAGAAGCCCTGCGCTTCGCTCTGGCGTCTACTCTGAAAACCTCTGATGCGGTCGAAGCTCATTTTCGACTGGGCAAAGCCTTTGCTTGCGTCGATGCGCATCAGGATGCGATTGAAAACCTCCAGAAGTGTCTGGCTGAAGATCCCAAAGCTTATCTTCAGAGACCTGAGCTGCTGAGGACTCTGGGGGAATCTCTATTCGCAGTCAAACAGTACCAGGATAGCTGCAGCTATTTATTGCATTATCTGAACTTGGAAGATGACATTGCCGACCGCGACCTGTTGCTGGCCAGAATAGCCGAGAATCTGCGCCAGCAAGGTGAAGACGAACTGGCTGAAAAGCTATATGGCTTCATTGAGAGTAACTATCCCGATTCGGAGGGCTTCACCATCACACAATTGCGCCGAGCTGAATCCCTGGAAGCACAGAATAGCGATGAAGCTCATCAGATTTATCAAAGGCTCGCTCAAAATGCTCTCTCGGTTCCCCTGATGAAGCTCATCTCTTTCAAATTGGCATCATGGGAGTGGCAACATCAGAACTACAAAGAGAGCCTCGCACAGATCGACAGTATGCTGCAGGGGAGAGTCAATGCGGCCGAGTTTGACGAATTTTTGACACTTAGGAGAAAGGTTATACAGGACTGGGCAATGGCCTCTTTTGCCAAGAAGGATTTCATCAAGGTGGTGCAGATCTTCAGAGAGCACGAAGAGCTTTTCCAGGCGATCGATAATAACGATCTATATGCAGCGGTTGCGGAAAGTTATGGCCAATTGAAGCTTTATCCCGAAGCGGTGGGAGTATACGAGGCTCTTTTGGCCAAAACATCCCCCGGAAAGCACGAGTGGCTCATCAACGCAGCCCAATATGCGTTTCTCGCCGGAGATCCGGACAAAGCCGAACAGCTGTTGACTCAAATCCAGAAAAAGGACATTGGACTACAAGAATTTCAGTTGAGGATAAAGATCGATTTTGTAAAAGGTGATTATCAGCAAATAGTTAATGAATTCGCACAACTGGCAAAAAAACAGGTCGATCTGAGCCGGATCGAGCTGCCCGTTATGCTCCAATACGGTGAGAGTCTGGTAAAATTGAAACAGCACGAAGCGGCTCTGGATTGTTTGGGCCAGGTGGCCAACCGCCTAAAAGATCAGGATGCGGACCTGAAGGTGCAGGTCTGGTTGCTGCAAAGCGAGTGCTACCAAGCTCTGCAGCAGCCCCAGAATGCTGTCGCAGTTCTTGAGGAGGCCATCGCTCTGACGGCATCGGAGGAGTTGAAAAATCAGTTCAATTATCAACTATCCAAGCTTTATACTCAAACGGGAGAAATCGATAAGGCCACCGAAAAACTCGCACTCCTGATGAAATCACCCCAACCTTTCTGGAAAAACGTTGCTCAACAAGAATTGAACCATCTGCAACTGCAGAAATCGAGACCCAAATCAAACTCCTCTTGACGTGCACCGGGATCGATCCGGCCGCCAAGAGAATAGAACTTGTATGGAGAGCAAACAGATGTTGATTTTGATCGTGACCACAGATCGCGGTGAATTGCTGACTCTGACAACTTGCATCGAGCGGCAAAATCATGCATCTATCACGACAGAAAGTGCCAAATCAGCTCTCAGGATAATAGACAAAGAACAAATAGGGTTGATTTTGCTCAATTTGAACGGGAGCTCGTCGCAAGCGGCCGAATTTGTAAGAACGGTACAATTGCTGGAAAAGCAGCCGCCAGTGATTGTCATGAGCCAAAAGCCCAACATGGAAGACGCCATTGAGATGATGAAGGCAGGGGCTCACGACTTTTGGATCAAGCCGATTGAGCCCCAGCGACTCACAAAGACAATCGATTGGTTCGTCGGCAAATACGAGAAACAAAATCAGTGCCCGGTATCAATCCATCCGCAGATCATCACCAATAACCCCGCCATGCTGCGTTTAAAAGAGATTGCCAGAAGGGTGGCGTCAAGCACTGCGACCGTCTTTATACAAGGAGAAAGCGGCACGGGCAAAGAGCTATTCGCAAGATATTTGCACCAACACAGCGAGCGACGCAACGGACCGTTTATAGCTTTGAATTGTGCCGCACTGCCGGAGAGCTTGATTGAAAGCGAGCTCTTCGGCCACGAGAAAGGCGCATTTACGGGAGCCGTAAAGGCGAAAGAAGGAAAATTCGAACTGGCCAACTCGGGCACTCTGTTCCTGGACGAAGTCACAGAGATTCCTGTTCATTTACAGCCCAAGCTGTTGCGCGTGCTGCAGGAGAATGAAGTGGACCGGGTTGGCGGCAAATACCCGATTCCTATTGACGTGCGAGTAGTCGCCTCGACTAACCGGGCAATTGAAGAAGCTGTTAGAGGGGGACAATTCCGAAAAGATCTTTACTATCGCCTGAATGTTATTCCTTTGAAGCTAACTCCCTTGCGCGATCGCCGGGAAGATATTCCTTTCTTGTGCGAACACTTGCTGCAAAAATACAACGCACTTCACAAATGCTGCATCACCCGGCTCTCACCCGAGGCCATGCAAACTCTGGCCGAGTATTCCTGGCCAGGAAACGTCCGCGAATTGGAAAATGTTGTGCAGCGCGCCATGCTGCTCAGCCAAAACCGGGTGATCAGCCGCGAAGACCTGATTTTTGACCAGGCATTGCAGGAGTCCCGCGCGGATATTGAGCTAATGTCCATCGATGAGATGGAAAAGCTGATGATCGAAAAGGCTCTACTCAATTGTGACGGCAACCGCACCAGGGCGGCAGAGATCCTGGGCATCAGCGTGCGCACCCTACGCAACAAGCTCAGCCTTTACGCCGAACAAACCGGTCAGCAGAGCCCCTAGGAGCTTGTCCGACAATGCCTCTTTTGTCATTTCGAACGGAGCGTAGCGTAGTGAGAAATCTGTAAAATCAGCCACTTGCAAGCACAAGATTTCTCGCCTTCGGCTCGAAATGACAGCTCTCGG